>NZ_JAADJV010000004.1:300000-447731 GCF_011684115.1 Rahnella aceris
TCTGCGTGACCGGCTTCTTTCAGCAGCTCTTTGGCTTTCTCAGGATTGTATTCGTAATCCACAACGTCTTTGTTGTAGCCCCACATGGTTGGTGGGATCAGGTTTTTAGCCGGCTGGCCAGCACCCTGATAAACCGCATCGATGATGGCTTTTTTGTTCACAGCCATGGTCAGTGCCTGACGCACTTTCACTTCATCCAGTGGTTTCTTCTCAACGTTGAAGGACAGATAACCTACGTTCAGGCCAGGCTGTTGCATCAGGTTGATGGATTTATCTTTCTTCATTGCCGCGATGTCAGCCGGGTTCGGGTATGGCATCACCTGGCATTCGTTTTTCTGCAGTTTCGCGTAACGCACGGAAGCGTCAGGCGTGATGGAGAAGACTAAACGGTCGATCTGCGGCTTGGTGCCCCAGTAGCCCGGGAAGGCTTTGTAGAGAATGCGTGAATCTTTCTGGTATTGCAGAAGCTGGAACGGACCGGTACCGATCGGATCCAGGTCGACTTTCTCAGGGGTTTTCGCTTTCAGCATGTTGTCAGCGTATTCCGCAGACAGGATGGAAGCGAAGTCCATCGCGAGGTCAGCCAGGAACGGAGACTCCGGGCGGTTCAGCACGAACTGTACGGTGTTGTCGTCCACTTTCACGATCTTGTTAATCAGATCGCCCATACCCATGCCTTCGAAGTATTCGTAGCTGCCGCCGGAAACGCCGTGGTAAGGGTTATTTTTGTCCAGCTGACGTTCGAAGGAATACACGACGTCGTCCGCGTTGAAATCACGGGTCGGTTTGAATTCCTTGTTGTCCTGCCACTTCACGCCTTTGCGCAGATGGAAAGTGTAGGTTTTGCCATCAGCAGACACGTCCCACTTCTCAGCCAGACCCGGCTGGATTTCAGTGGTCCCGATCTTGAATTCAACCAGACGGTTGTAGATAGGCACGGAGCTTGCGTCATACGTGGTGCCAGAGGTGAACAACTGAGGGTTGAAGCCTTCAGGTGAACCTTCAGAGCAATACACTAACGTTTTTGCCTGGACACTGGCCGCAACGGTCAGCGCAATCAGGCCCATACTGAATTTCAGTAGCCCCGACTTACCTAAAGAGATTGTCATCGCTTCTGCTCCATCGATTAATGGTGATGTGGATGTGTGTGTTGTGTATACAGCTCACGTCACCCTTTATTTTTATTTGCGGGTGACTGTGTTTGCTCGTGTGCTGCAATAAGTCCAACCAGAGCATGGTGAACTGCCATTTTTTTCCTTCGATCTGTAAAGCTGTCTTTACAAAATCTTACCGGAAATAATCACTGGTCTTCCTTGGGGCTATCAATTTGGCAACTCCTTTCCTTGACGTCAATATAACCATCAGGCATTTACACAGACTGTGAGTTACAACAAACAAACATAAAAAAACATTTTGTTAACCAAATCAGGATGAATGTTCAGTTTGCGCAGTGAATAACCAGACAATCCCCTTTGTAAAAGAATATTCCTGGGGGTTTCGCCCATTTTAAATCCCTAAAAATTTCTGGCTAAATGATGAATATATGAACGGTTATTTTTGAGATAGGGGTGGAAACCAGCGGAAAATGCTGACAAGTGTAGCAAACGGCGTCGACTCATCAGCGAAAGCGTTTGCGCTGGCACCCGCAAAATACCCCAAAATAGCGCAATTGCACGCTGGTGGTGCAGGTGATTTAGCGTACTGATGTTGTCTGTTTTTCCGGCACAAGCCGGGTTGCGGGCGGACATGGATTGAAACCAATATGTTAAGCAGTTTTTAAACTCTGGCGCATTTATTGCTTGTTATTACGGGCTTATTACCCGCCAGAGGTTTTCTGATGGAACTGAAGTGGTTTGAAGATTTTCTCAGTGTGTCTCAGTGCTATAGCTTTACGCGAGCCGCCAGTGAAAGAAACATCACCCAGTCCGCGCTGAGCCGACGAATTAAGCAACTGGAAGAATGGCTTGGCGTGCCGCTTTTTGACCGAAAAACCTACCCGATACGCCTGACGCCGGAAGGCCAGGACTTCCTGCATACTGCGGCAGATCTGGTGTTTTCCATGACACAACTGCGCAGCGACCTGCGTGAGCGCCATGCGCAGAAGCACGCCATCGTGCATTTTGCCGCGCTCAATACGCTCTCCCTGACCTTTTTCCCCGACTGGATCAACCAGATCGACCCGTCGCATCAGTACGGCTACATTCGTTTGTGCGATCAGCAGCCGTCATTCAGCGGCAATATTTCCCTGCTGCTGGATGGCGAAACGGATTTTCTGCTGACCTACGCCCATGATTCCGTCCCGCTGATGAAACAGCTCGAACGCTTTCCCTATATTGAACTGGGAAAAGAGAATGCGCTGGCCGTCTGTGCACCAGACGATGACGGCAAGCCCCTGTTCCCGCTAAGCCCCTTTGGCGGCACCCGCGTCCAGCTTCCTTATCTCAGTTACGGCAATCGGTCCTTTTTTGCCCACGCGCTGAGTGCCCTGTTTGCGTCGCGCCCGCTGCCGCTGAAGCCGGTGTATGAAAATCCGATGTGCAGCGGCCTGAAAGCGATGACCATTTCCGGCTGCGGCGTGTCGTGGTTGCCCACCAGCCTGATCTGCGAGGAACTGGCGAACGGATCGCTTATCCGCGCCGGAGAACGAAGCTGGGATATTCAGGCCAGCATCCGTCTTTACCGGCTGGAAAAATTCCGTACCCCGCAGGCCGAACGGCTGTGGAATAAAGCCAGCCAGTTGCACCAGACCCGCGCCGTCGCCTGACCGGTTCCGGCGGTAAAAATGTTCCCTTTCCACGCCAGGCTCCCGCGTGAGGCTCCCCGCAACCTGTAATTTCTCCTTTCTATTCAGAGAGTCACGCTGACTATTCTGTTTTCGCATATCTCAAAATATCTATGCGGTTTTGGAATGGGTCAGCTGAAAGACTCATTGGATCTTTGCCTTTTCTGCACACATTCTGAACAGGTTCCTCCGACACACTGACCTCATAAAACCGTAGCCACTGGCACAAGGAGTCTCCGTTGAATAACGCATCTGCGCAGAATAAAGAAACCGTCTGGAGCCTGGTCGACGCCAAAAAAGCCCTGTTCACCGCCCTGAGCGATCGCGTCTGGGGCATGCCGGAAATTTGCTATACCGAATACCGTTCCGTTGCCGAACACACGGCGATGCTGAAAGAACAGGGTTTTCGCGTCACTGAAAATGTCGCCGACATTCCGACGGCCGTGATGGGCGAAGCCGGTGAAGGCGGCCCGATCATCGCCATTCTGGGCGAATACGATGCGCTGCCGGGGCTGAGCCAGGTAGCAGGAATTGCCCGCCCTGAACCTTTACCGGGCAACGGTCAGGGGCATGGCTGCGGGCACAATCTGCTGGGTTCTGCCGCCATGCTGGCAGCTACGGCGCTGAAAGACTGGCTGGCACAAACCGGCACGCCGGGGCGCGTGCGCTATTACGGCTGTCCGGCGGAAGAAGGGGGCGCCGCCAAATCCTTTATGGCGCGCGCCGGGGCGTTTGACGGCGTGGACGTCGCCATCACCTGGCACCCGAATGCCTTTACTGAAGTTGCCCGCGCCGAATCGCTGGCCAATACCCGCATGGATTTCGTCTTCCATGGCCGCTCCTCGCACGCCGCCGCCTCGCCGCATCTTGGACGCAGTGCGCTGGACGCCGTTGAACTGATGAACGTCGGCGTTAACTACCTGCGCGAACACGTACCGCAGGATTCCCGCATTCACTATGCGATGCTCGATTCCGGCGGCATCGCGCCGAACGTGGTGCAGGCGCGTGCCGCCGTGCGTTATGCCATCCGTTCACGCGACGTACATGCCATGTTTGAACTCAACGAGCGCGTGAAAAAAGTCGCACAGGGCGCGGCGCTGATGACCGAAACCACCGTCGATATCAGCATCATGAGCGCCGTGGCCAACCTGCTGGGCAACCGCCCGCTGGAAGAAGCCATGCAGCGTAACTTCGAACTGCTCGGCCCGCTGGAATTCGACGCGGCTGACAAGGCCTTTGCCGCTGAGATTCAGGCCACGCTCAGCCCGCAGGATTTGCAAAGCGCCTACCGCCGCATCGGCCTCAAAAAACCGCAGGACGCCTCACCGTTATGTGAATTCATTGTCCCGCTGGAAACCTCCGGCGAACTGATGCTGGGTTCAACGGACGTCGGTGATATCAGCTGGAAAATGCCGACCGTGCAGGCGCATGTCCCGACTTACGCCATAGGGACACCGGGTCACTCGTGGCAGCTCACTGCGCAGGGGAAAATGCCTGCCGCGCATAAAGGGCTGGCTTACGTCGCCAAAATCATGGCCGCCACCGCCATCGACACCCTGACCGACAGCGCACTGATGGCAGCCGCCAAACAGGCGCATCAGGAACTGACCGCTGAAACCCCTTATGTGTGCCCGATCCCGCCGGAAGTGAAACCACCGGTTCAGCCACGTCCTGAATAAAAGTTTGAAGCACCCTCTCTGATGACAGGGAGTGGGTCTGCTCCTCCCCCTGCGAAGGGGGAGGCCGGGAGGGGGTTTAGCAGGCAACTCCGGTGATGCCATTAATACCCCACCCCAACCCTCCCCTTCGCAGGGGAGGGAGCCGATCGAGTCTTTGCTCCTCCCCCTGCGAAGGGGGAGGCCGGGAGGGGGTTTAGCAGGCAACTCCGGCGACGCCATTAATACCCCACCCCAACCCTCCCCTTCGCAGGGGAGGGAGTTGACCGAATACGCCTTCTCTTTCTGCGAAAGGGGCTGACAGAGATTCACTATTTTACGCTCGTTTTTTTTAATCAAAGGAACCCGATTTATGCTCAACACCAGAACAAAAATCCTCGCCACAATGATTGGTCTCACATGGGGAAGTACGGCTGCACAGGCCGCGACGCCTGCGGATTCGCTGGTGATGGCATGGAATATTGACGCAATCAGCACCTTTGACCCGGCGCAGATTGGCGAAGTGGTCACTAATGAAATCATCAAAAACACCTGCGACACGCTGGTGGATTTCGATCCGAAAGACGAATCCCGCGTTATTCCGCGCCTGGCAAAAAGCTGGGATATCGCGCCGGATCGCAAACAAATCACCTTCCATCTCAATACCGGCATGACATTCCCGTCCGGCAATAAAGCCACAGCGAAAGACGTCGCCTGGTCGTTGCAGCGCGTGGTGCTGCTCGGTTTCGGCAATTCCGCCACCCTGACTGAATATGGCTTTACCAAAGATAACGTCAAAGAACGCATTACCGCGCCCGACGACGACACGCTGGTGATGAAATTCGACCAGCCGTACCCGACCAATCTGGTCTTACAGGCTATCGCCGCCAATAACGTGTCGACCACCCTGGATCAGGCGCTGGTGGAGAAAAATGCCGTTGGCGACGACATGGGCAACAAATACCTGACCACGCACACCGCCTGCGTCGGTGCCTATCAGCTGATGCGCTGGAATGCCGGTGAAGGCGTGGTGTTGCAGGCGAATAAAGATTACTGGGGCGAGAAACCGAAACTGCAACGCATCCTGATCCGCCACGTTGCGGAAACCGGCACGCAGCGCCTGTTGCTGACACAGGGTGATGTGGATATCGCCCGTGACCTGGCGCCGGACGATTTACGTGATCTGGACAAAGGCGGTCAGGTGAAGGTGGAGAAAGTCCTCAAGCCGCAATTGTTCTTCTGGACCTTTAACAGCGAAGACCCGATTTTCAAAAACCCGAAAGTGCGCCTCGCGATGCGTTATCTGATTGATTATCAGGGGCTGGCTTCCACCGTGATGCCGTATCTCGGTGTACCGCGCGCCAGTTTCGCCCAGCTCGGCGCCTTTGGTGCGCTGGATAAAGATGCCGGACAGCCGTTCAAACTGGATCTGGCGAAAGCCAAACAGTTGCTGACCGAAGCCGGTTATCCCGACGGTTTCTCCGCCAAACTGATCATCGGCACCCTGCCGCACTCGGCGCCTATCGCCCAGAGCACGCAGGAAAATGCCTCGAAAATCGGCGTAAAACTCTCCATCGAAAGCATGGCCAATGCCCAGTTATTCAGCCGCGTGCGCGGGCGTGAATTCCAGAGCGCCATGATGGCATGGCAGACCTCGGTGCCGGATGCGCACGGTAACGCCTCGCGTCTGGTCTACAACCCGGACAACAGCAAAGAAGCCAAGAAAACCCAGTATCCGAGCTGGCGTGCTTCGTATTTCGATCCGGCGATGAATAAAAAAGTCACCGAAGCGCTGCTCGAACCCGATGAGCAAAAACGTATTGCCCTCTATCACACCTTGCAGGAAGAGCAGATGCAGCAAGGCCCGATGGCGATCATGTTCCAGATGTACAACACCGCCGGGCTGACCAGACAGGTCAAAGACTGGACGTGGAACGGCTTCCGCGTTTATTACGCACTGGCATCCAAATAAGCCTTCCATAAAAAACCAAGGAGCGCCCGATGTCGCACCTCGATCCGACCACAGCAGGCATAGCGCATGCTGAATCTCCCTGGCTGCGGCTGCGCGAAAGCGCCGCCCGGCTGAGTAAATTGCTGGTTTCCGTGTTCTGCACGTTACTGGGGCTGGCGGCGCTGACCTTTTTTATCGGGCGCTTGCTGCCGATTGACCCGGTGGTATCAGTGCTCGGCGATAACGCCAGTCAGGAAGCCTATCAGAAGATGTATCACCTGCTCGGGCTGGACAAACCGCTGTGGGAACAGTTTCTGATCTACCTGAAAAACGTCGCGATGCTGGATTTCGGTAACGCACTGACCACCGGCAATCCGGTCACCACCGACATTGCCCGCGTGTTTCCGGCCACGCTGGAACTGGCGACGCTGGCGGCACTGATCGCCACCTGTCTGGGCATTCCGGCAGGCGTGTTATCGGCGATGTACCGCAATACCTGGTTTGATCACTGCATCCGCTTTATCGGCCTGCTCGGCCATTCCGCGCCGAATTTCTGGCTGGGTCTGATGGGGCTGGTATTGTTTTACGCCGGACTCGGCTGGATCGGCGGGCCGGGCCGTATCGACTTTATGTATGAATTCGACGTGCAGAAAGTCACCGGATTTTATCTCATCGACACCGCGCTGACCGGAAACTGGGAGGCGTTTCGCAACGTTTTCAGCCACCTGATTTTACCGGCATCGATTCTTGGCCTCAGCGGGCTGTCGTACATCAGCCGCATGACCCGCAGCTTTATGATTGAACAACTCGGACAGGAATATGTGATCACCGCCCGGGTGAAAGGGTTGTCATGGGCACGCAGTGTGTGGATCCACGCCTTTCGTAATGTGGCGGTCCAGGTGGTGACGGTCGTCGCGCTGTCTTACGCCTTTTTACTCGAAGGCGCGGTGCTGACCGAAACGGTATTCGCCTGGCCGGGTTTTGGCCGCTATCTCACCAACGCCATGCTGGCGGGCGACATGAACGCCGTGGTGGGTTGCTCGTTACTGATCGGCGTGATTTTTGTGGCGCTGAACCTTATCTGCGACCTGCTTTACCGCATCTTTGATCCGCGAACCCGTCAGGAGCAATCATGACCGACTCCGCTAAACCTCATCTCACTGCGCGCCCGGCGTTTTCCCTGCGGGCATGGCTCGACGCGCCGGTTCCGGCCACACCGTGGCAGGCGCGTGTGCAGCAAAGCCTGAATCAGTGGCGACGCTTTCGCCGTAATACCTCGGCGCTGTTCGGGCTGATCGTCATCCTGTTTATCGTCACAGTGGCGATTTTCGCGCCGTGGCTGGCGACACACGATATTTACGCGCAAAACCTGCAACTGCGTCTGGCACCGGTGAGCCGCGAATACTGGCTGGGGACCGACGAACTCGGGCGCGATATTTACAGCCGCCTGATTTATGGCGCGCGTATCACGCTCTACATCACCGGCCTGACGGCGCTGATTGTCGGTCCCCTCGGTTTGCTGGTCGGCACGCTGGCGGGCACGGTCGGCGGCTGGACGGACACCATTCTGATGCGCATCGTCGATATCTTTCTGGCGTTCCCGAGTCTGATTCTGGCGCTGGGTTTTGTCGCCGCACTCGGCCCGGGTATCGAGAATGCGATTATCGCGATTTCACTTTCTGCCTGGCCGCCGATTGCCCGTCTGGCACGCGCCGAAGCCTTGTCTATCCGCAAAATGGATTACGTCGCCGCCGTGCGTTTGCAGGGTGCATCGCAGATGCGCATCATCCTGCGCCACATCATTCCGATGTGTCTGCCTTCGGTGGTGGTGCGCCTGACGCTGAATATGGCGGGGATTATCCTGACCGCCTCCGGCCTCGGATTTCTCGGCCTCGGGGCACAGGCACCCAGTCCGGAATGGGGCGCGATGCTCTCTTCCGGCCGCCAGTTCATGATGACTCACTGGACGATTGCCGCCATTCCCGGCCTGTCGATTCTTTTCACCAGCCTGGCGTTCAACCTGTTCGGTGACGGCCTGCGCGACGTACTGGATCTGCGCCATGACTGAAACATTGCTTGATGTGCAAAACCTGAACATTACGTTCAAAGGCCACCGGCAGGAAAACCACGCGGTGCGCGGTATCTCCTTCTCAGTTGGCCGTGAAAAAGTGGCGATTGTCGGCGAATCCGGTTCCGGTAAATCGCTCACCGGCCGTTCACTGCTGAAACTGACGCCGCAGGGTGCCAGCGTCAGCGCCGACCGCATGCAGTTTGGCGATATCGACCTGCTCAGTACCGGCGAGCGCCAGATGCGCAAAATCCGCGGCAAACGGATTTCCATGATTATGCAGGACCCGAAATTCTCGCTGAATCCGCTGATGCGCGTCGGTCATCAGATTAACGAGGCGTATCGCATTCACTTTCATGTCAGTGAAAAAGAAGCCCGCGTGAAAGCACTGGCGATGCTGGAAGCGGTGAATATCCGCGATCCGGAACGGGTGTTTGACCTGTATCCGCACGAGATTTCCGGCGGCATGGGGCAGCGCATCATGATCGCCATGATGCTGATCCCTGAACCCGATTTGATTATCGCCGACGAACCCACGTCGGCGCTGGACGTCACGGTGCGTCAGCAGGTGCTGAGCGTACTGGACGCGTTGCTGGCACGGCGCAAAACCGGCCTGCTGTTTATTACTCACGATCTCGGGCTGGTGTCGAGTTTCTGCGACCGCGCACTGGTGATGTACGCCGGACGTATTCTCGAAGAAATTTCGGCAGATCAGCTGCATAACGCCAGACATCCTTACACCCGCGCCCTGCTCGCCAGTCAGCCGGATTTACAGCATCCGGTGGACATGCTCGCTATTCCGGCACGCGACCCGGCGTGGCTGACCGGCCCGGTATACCGTTACGGAGAAGCCTGCTGATGACCACTTTCATGAATCCCACGCCGCCGCTGACCGCTGACCGGATGCTCGAAACCGTCGATCTGAGCATCGCTTTCGGCAAAGGCACTCACAGCAAAACCGTGGTCGATAGCGTCACAATGCACATCGCCAGAGGCGAAAGTTACGGGCTGATTGGCGAGTCAGGCTGCGGAAAATCGACCATTCTGCGCACGCTGACCGGCCAGAACACCCGTTACAGCGGCGCGATTTTGTATCAGAACCGCGAACAACATCCGGTGCGCAATAAAGACTATTACCGGCAGGTACAAATGGTGTTTCAGGATCCGTATGCCTCGCTGCATCCGCGCAAAATGGTCTACCACACGCTGCTGGAACCGCTGGTGATCCACGGCATGGACCGGCGGGAGGCACGCATCAGCGACGTGCTGAATGCGCTTGGCCTGAGCGATGCCTTTCGTTACCGCTATCCGCATCAGCTTTCGGGCGGTCAGCGCCAGCGTGTGGCACTGGCACGGGCGCTGATCATTGAACCGCAGGTGCTGCTGCTCGACGAACCTACGTCCGCACTGGATGTGTCAGTGCAGGCGGAAATCCTCAATCTGCTGAAAAAACTGCGCCGCGAACGCAACCTGACCTATCTGATGGTGACGCACGATCTGGCGGTGGTCGCGCACCTGTGCGACCGCGTCGCCATCATGCATCAGGGAAAACTGCTGGAAGAACTGACCGCCGCCGAAATCCGCAGCGGCGCGGCCCGCGAGCCGTATACCCAACAATTTCTTGCTGCCAGCCGCCACTGAAGCCGTTGAAGGAAACATCATGAATGTGATTGAAGCCATTGCCCGCTGGTGTTGCAGCCAGCCTGATTTCAGCACCACCGCGCGCCGCAAAGCCCGGGAAGCGATCACCGATACGCTGGCCTGCCTGTACGCCGGACAGGATGATTTCTCCAGTCGTGCCGTGCGTGCCGCCAGCGAAAGCTATTTTACCCCGCAAGCCCGTTGCCGTTTAGCCGGTGGCGGACGCGCACCTGCGGCCATCGCCGCGATGGTCAACGGCACGGCCGCGCACGCCATCGATTATGACGACAACTTCGCGCCGGGCATGAGCCATGCGTCTGCGGTGCTGGTACCTGCATTACTGGCAGTCGCTGATGATATCCATGCCAGTGGCGAACAACTGGTGAAAGCCTATCTGATCGGTTTGCAGGCGCAGGCGTTTGTCGGTTCCGGCGTCGCGCCTTCGCATTACACTGCGGGCTGGCACGGCACCTCGACCGTCGGCTGCATCGGCAGTGCGGCAGGTGTCGCCTGGCTGATGGGATTAGATCAGGCAGGTATCGCCAGAGCGTTAAGCAATGCCGTCAGTTTTGCCTCCGGCACCAAAGGTCAGTTCGGCACGCCGATCAAACCGCTGCACGCAGGATGGGCTGCCCGTAATGCAGTTGACGCGGCGAATTTTGCCCGGCAACACATGCAGGGACGCATTGATATTCTGGACGCGCCGCAGGGCTTTCTGGAAATGTTTGGCGGCCTGACGCCGCCGGGCTGGAATATTCCGGCTATTTTGGGCACCCATTTTCACGTCATAGAAACCACCGGCGTGATGCCCAAACGTCACCCGTGCTGCGGCTCGACGCACATGATTATCGACGCCCTGGACGACCTGCGTGCGCAGCATGATTTCAGTGATGATGACGTGCTGACCGTTGATACGCTGGTTGGCATCGCCAATCTGCGCAATCTGGCGTATCCGCTGCCGGTCAATGAAATGCAGGCGCGCTTTTCGATGCAATACTGCGTCGATACCTGGCTGCGCAACGGCTCGCTGAGCGTCGCTGATTTCACGCCAGCGCGGGTCGCAGAACTCACTGAACCGGCTCGTCTGGCGCGCATATCCCTGCGCTGCTATACGCCGGAACAGGAAGCAGAAACACCGCCGGGCGATCGCCTGACACATGAAGTAACGCTTACCCTGCGCGATGGCCGCACGTTACAGGCAGCCCGCAAACTGGCGAAAGGCAGCAACAGCGAGCCGTTCAGTGACGCCGACAGACTGCGAAAACTCACTGATTGTTGCACCACGATGAGCAACGCCAGCGACCTTTTTCGTCAGCTCAACCGGCTTGAGGAGCAGGAGGATTTAGGTTTTTTAGCCCCGTTGTTGGGTGAATCTTTGCGGGACGGTGCGCAGGGTTGATTGCAGGAAAAACGGCGTGCCGGACATTTTTACGTGATGCCTCGCAGGAATGAAAATCCCGCGAAAATGCCCCTTTCTTACGTATGTGACAACGCCTATTCTCGCGGCTCGGGGAACTTAAGAAAGGCGATCTCAGTTACCTGAGGGTGCATAAATTTCCGCTGGAAAAGCAGCAGGCTTTGCTGGGTTATTGCTGGCGTGAAGAAAAAATTGAACTATATCTGCTCAGCCTGGATTCGCATGAGAATTTCTATCAGGATCATAAAAATCACCGCAAAGGCGATGTGAAGATGATGAAGTAAAAAGCAATGCATTTGCATTGGCAATGCAAATGCATTACGCTGACAAAATTGCTCAAATAAGCATCATTATGGAGTCTCATTATGTCAGCCTCGGCACTATGGGGAATAAAATTCGAAGCCGAATCCAAAGTCACCCGCCGCTTCCAGACCACCATTCCGGCCACTATCCGTAAGGCATTAAATCTCACCGAAAATGATCGGATCCAGTACAAGATTTTGCCAGACGGGCAGGTGGTTATTTCGAGGCAACTCGAAGAAGCGGAAGACCCTGTTATCAGTGCCTTTCTCGGTTTTGTGGCAAAAGATATGCTCAATAACCCGGAAAATATGCAGCCGGTAACATTATCCCTGCATGAAAAAATCAATGTACTGACCGCCGGGATGGCTATCGATCTTGAGAGCCCGCTTTCTGACGATGACGAGTAAAGGATTATGCACAATCAGGCCATGGAGATTAACGGATGGACCCTTCTCGCTCATCCTCTGATCCTGCAACAAATACAGGCACTCACTGATCAGGTTGTTTTACTGCGCCGCAAAGATCCGGCGGGCTATAAAAGTAAGAACGCCACCAAACGGCTGGCTGCGATCAATAAGCTGATGTTTGACGTTATCCCGCAGGATCCGGCGCGTGTTGAATTCCGTCAGGGCGATACGTTAGGCGGGGAATTCTCACACTGGTTCAGGGCAAAATTCTTCCAGCAGTACCGTTTGTTTTTCCGCTACAACCTGAAAAGCCGGATCATTATTTACGCCTGGGTGAATGATGATAAAGAATTACGCGCCTACGAAAGCAAAACAGACGCATACCGGATGTTTCGCAAGATGTTGAAAAGCGGTGAACCGCCAGACAACTGGCAGGCACTTTGCGAGGCGTCAGGGAAGGTAGCGGCGGAAGAATTACCTTAGTCTCCCTCATACACGCCACAAAGCAAAAAGCCCGCAACCAGAAGGCCGCGGGCTTTTTACAGACGAAAAAAAACCTGCTTTAAAAAGCAGGTTTTTCAAATATGGTCGGCGAGAGAGGATGACACGCATCTTCGATGCTTGCCCTGCGGGCCGTTGCTAAAGCAACGTGGTCTCGCTTCGCTCGGCTCAAACCTCCTTCGGAGGTTCTCATCCTCTTTTACTACAGACGAAAAAAAACCTGCTTTAAAAAGCAGGTTTTTCAAATGTGGTCGGCGAGAGAGGATGACACGCATCTTCGATGCTTGCCCTGCGGGCCGTTGCTAAAGCAACGTGGTCTCGCTTCGCTCGGCTCAAACCTCCTTCGGAGGTTCTCATCCTCTTTTACTACAGACGAAAAAAAACCTGCTTTAAAAGCAGGTTTTTCAAATGTGGTCGGCGAGAGAGGATTCGAACCTCCGACCCACTGGTCCCAAACCAGTTGCGCTACCAAGCTGCGCTACTCGCCGAATGGGGCGCATCTTACTGCGACCCCCTCAGAGCGTCAACGGCTTTTTATAACATCCGAACTGACTGCCCATAAATTATCCGATACGCCGCCAAAATAACCTACAGCTTCTGTTCTGTCTGCGGTTTTGCACACCAGTTATTCGCCGGATTAATACCACCGTCCGGCGACGTATAACCCAGACAGCCTAAAATCGAATCGAATAACTCAACGTGACGTTTCTTCGCACCGACCCGCTGCTGCGCCTGCAACTGCTCAAACGCCAGCTTGTGGTCCGGTTGTTCGAGGAAACTGTCAGAAGCCCACACCATCATCGGCACACGGAACTGCTCCGGTGGTGCCATCTCGCGCGGCGTACCGTGCAGATGCGAGTTCTCATCGATAGATTCGCCGTGATCGGAAGCGTAAAACACCAGCGCTTTCTTATCACGCAGTTGATCAATTACGCTGTCAATAAAGGTATCGGTGTACAACACGCTGTTATCGAAGGCATTAATCAGTTCCGCTTTGGTGCAGGTGTTGCTCTTACATTCCGGGGTATAGCGGGCGTAACTGCGCGGATAACGCTGGGAATACAGATAGTGCGAGCCTTTGGTATGCAGGATCACCAGATGCTTGCCTTTCGGATGTGTTTTCAGTGATTGCTCTAACTCATTGACCAGCAACATGTCATCGACCGGCTTGCCATCGTTGCGTTTTTCCGAGGCGATAATTTCACGGAAGGAGAAATTATTGGTGTCAGCATTATTGTAGAACCACAGCTCGCTTTGCATCGCGAACAGCTCTGAAGTGAAGCCCAGTGATTTCATCACCGCAAAAATATTCTGTTCTTTCAGCGTACGCTGCGGATTATCCGCCGTACCGCCTTCACGCACGAACATACAACGCAGTGACAACTTGGTGGCCGTATCGCAGGATGTCCCGCGAAACGCCACCAGGTTCTTCTCTTTGGACAGGCGCGGTGTGGTATCCCGCTCGTAGCCCAAAATCCCCATATGATCCCAGCGGGTGGTTTCACCGATGATAAACACCACGTAGGTATCGTCGATGTCAGCAGGTGCAACGTAAGTGAAGTTCTTCGCCGGATCAAAGTAATTACCGGCATCCTGACTTTCATCCACCTGCGTATAGGCATACAAACCCAGTGCAGCCAGCCAGTTAGACGGCAGATAGGAGTGCGCGACAACACCGCCGTAGCTTGGCAAATCGACGTTAGTTTTCTTCTCATTCACACTCTGCGCGTGATCCAGGGAACGCAGCGGCAACCACACCAGCAATGCCGCCGCCAGCAGCACCGCTAAAGGCAGCACACGCTGCCCCGGCGTTTTCATTTGTTCGATCAATGTCAGACGCAGATTATTTTTCCAGATGAGGAACAGCGGTACCGCGCTGACCAGCGCCATCCAGATAAACAGATGATAACCAATGATCTCTTTGCTCAGATCGATATCGGTGGTCATCACCGACACCACGATGCCGTAGCCGATCACCACGTTGAACATCACCATGTAATAACTGGCGGCAACGGAAATCAGCACCAGCAAACTGGCGATAATGCGGAAGAACAGCCGCCCGCCCAGCGAGAGCAAGCGCAGAACAAAGAAGGTAAATAAGACGATGGCACAGACTTCGGTGACGGCCTGAACCAGTTCAGCCGACGTGAAATGATTGACCAATGCAGCAAAGCGGCGCTGGAACACAGAGACATTCAGAAAAATGCCAATGTAAATCGCTAACAATAAAGAGATATTTTGCTGCGATAGAGTCTTCACTCTATTCATGAAAAGTGACTTTCCTAACGTATTTTGAAAGATTTGGAATCATTGTGACATGTTTATGGCGGACTGGTTCACAGATTATGCTGAGAATGCGGTTTTATGCAGCTTTCTGGATTATTCCGCATGCGCAGCGACGTCGTATTTTCTTTCCGAATATTTTCTGTTGGTCTGTGGATACGCGCTGGCAATGCAAAAAGGAGGCCGAAGCCTCCTGAGATTTTTTGCTTTTATACATCACAACATTCCCCTGGTGAAGGCGTTGTGTATCAGAACATTATTTAACGTTCAGCGTGACGTCGATATTGCCACGGGTCGCGTTGGAGTACGGGCAAACCTGATGCGCTTTTGCCACCAGCGCTTCGGCTTCGCTGCGTTCAAAGCCCGGCAGGGTAATATCCAGCTGTACTTCGATGCCATAGCCGCCCGGGATAGCACCAATGCCTACCGCACCTTCGATTTTAGCGTCAGCAGGGATCTTAATTTTTTCCTGCGCGGCCACGGCTTTCAGTGCGCCGAGGAAACACGCGGAATAACCGGCGGCAAACAGTTGCTCAGGGTTGGTACCGCCACCCATACCGCCCATCTCTTTTGGTACGCCCAGTTTGACGTCAAGAACGCCGTCATCGGAAGTCGCACGGCCATCACGGCCACCGGTAGCGGATGCATGAGCACGATACACAACTTTTTCAATAGACATATTTCGTTCCTTATCTGTGATAAATACTTATTAGTTTCAAACTATTTAATCGCACACTACTTAATTAACTTTACCTGACGACCCGCAGAAGCACCTTCGGACTCGTCTGGTTAACACTCTTAAGACAATCAGCGCTACGCTTTATCCTGAAGTTTAGCCCGTAATACTTCGAGCTGCTGTTTCAGCGCCACGAGTTCGCCGATATCACATTCCGTCGCACACACAATGGCTTCGGGAATGTCCTGTGCTTTTTCACGTAGCGCCTTACCCGCATCAGTCAGGGAAATAATCACCTGGCGTTCATCTGCTTTGGCGCGCTGACGCACCAGTAAACCTGCCGCTTCAAGACGCTTTAACAGCGGCGTTAAGGTCGCCGAATCCAGAAACAGTTTTTCGCCGATTTCAGACACCGTGACTTCATCACGTTGCCACAGCACCAGCATCACCAGATATTGCGGATAAGTGAGCCCGAGTTCCCCGAGTAACTTACGGTAAACTTTATGCAGTGCCAGATTCGCAGAGTAAAGCGCGAAACACATCTGTTGATCCAGATGCAGCATGCGGTGTTGTGTTGGGTCGCTGTCTGTTTTCATGTTCATGCCGCCAATATATATAGTGCGCGATATTATCGCAAGCTATTTCCGTGAATTTAATCAGCAGAAATCAGAAACCTTCAATTCGCTGCAACATATACGGATAAAACGGATTGGATGAAACCCGCATCAGTTGATCCATGCTCACCACCAGCGCGCCATTTTCTCCACGGGCAGCCAGTGTTCCCAGCCGGATGCCAAACTGCGCCGGACCTTGCGGATTGCGCCCGTACAGCGAATCGTCCGTCGGAAAAGGCAGCGAAACATGCGACAGCGAATAGAATTCCGACGGATAATTCAGGCCGAGTGGCGTAACTGACGTGCTGTTTTGCCCCGCCGCAGTGGTTTTCGCGACAGCGGCGGCATCGTCCGGCGAGGCATTGGTGATAACCGTCGTCTGATAAGCGCGCGGGGGCGCAGGCAACAGGCGCTCTGCTGCTGTTTCAGAGGAAGGACGCAGCAGCGGGCCGACATAGGCACTGCGGTTGATATCAAACAAAACCAGCTGGCTGCCATTGGCGGGAAGCTGATTAAACAACGCCGTCACCACGGCGCGGGAACTGACGGTGGAGTCAACAACCGACTGAAACGCCAGCAGCGGTGGCAACTGCGCCAGCTTGCCGGATTGCGCATCCTTGCTGATCTGCTGCTGCAAAACATGGGTGAGCAGATAGGACTGACGGGCGGCTTTCACCGGAAAAGAATTGTATTTAAACGGATTAAATTCCGGCATCAGGTTCAGCCAGGCGGTTTTGGCAAAGGCCGGGAAAATAGCCGGCCAGCCCGCATATCCGGCAAAGCGCGCAAAACTGGTCACGCCAATCATCGGGGAAATCAGCACCACACGCGAAGGTTTCGCCAGCGCAGGGTCATCCAGGGAATCCAGCGTGTATTTCATCGCCAGCGCCCCGCCGTTGGAGAAACCCACCAGTTGCAGCGGTACATCTGTCCCGGCTGCGCGACGCGCCTCACGTACCGCCAGCCGCGTTGCCGCCAGCCACTGTTCCCAGTCCACCCGCGTCAGGCCGCCGGGCACGGTGCCATGACCGGGCAGGCGGATACCGACAACCACAAATCCGCGGCGACGATAATCCTGCGCAATATGCCGCAGGCTGTAAGGTGAATCGGTCAGACCGTGTAACAGCACCACTGCACCGGCTGGCTTACCGTCGGGCATCAGCTCATAAGAGCGGTTCCAGTCCTGTGCAAAATGCTCGGGATAAATCGGGCTGCGATCGTAATAGCGGTTAAGCGGAATACGATCTTCTCTGTCGAGTTTGTCCGTCACCTGCTGCTTCACTTCAACAAACGCCTGCTGCTCCGCGCGCAGATACGCCGGCCAGTCGCTCTTATCCAGTTGCTCCGTACTCAGTTCGTCCGGCACCAGTTTGTGCCACGGCTCAAGCGGCGGCCCTTGTAAGGCGTCATAAGTACGCACAGCCAAAAGCGTGATAATCACCAGAACCAGCGCCAGTAACAGCTTTTTCAGGCGTTCAGAGAGATGACGAAGTTGCATTAAATAGGGGTTTCCTCTGGCCAATGCTGAGCGCTATGCACCAGCCTGATGATTTGAATTTCGGTGTCAGTCACGCGATATACCATCCTGAAATGCTTACGGATAATACATTCTCTGGTTCCGGTAACGCGTCCTGCTGCATACATGTCGGGACTTAGTAAAATGCGCTCTGCTGCGGCATCAAAATCATCATCCAGCTCAATAGCAGCATGAGGATTCTCACCCGCGACATAACTGAATATATGCTCGCGATCATCCTGCGCGTGTGGTTTCCATACCAGCATTTTGGTCATTCGTTACTTTTCCTGTTCCTTAAGTAACGCGGCTTTCCGGGCTGCAAACTCAGCCTTCACTTGTTCGTGAGGAATGACGGGGCGCGGATCATCCAGTGATTCCTGAACCCGTTTCCTGAACCACAGATCATAGGTGGCTTCATCCATCGCGGCAGCTTCATGCGCCCTTTTTAGCGCTGCCGACCGGTCGGGGCGAGTTCCTTTACCGCTCCCTACAGGATCATAGTCGGTAATATCCACTTCGAACTGGTTTATGCCCATGTCTTTTAAATAAGCCGCCAGCGTGTCGAAACGCTTGAAAACCCGCACTTTACCGCTACGTTGTGCGATAAGGGTCCGCTGATGTTCGCCGTATCTGATCATTATTATCCACCCTCCCTGTTGTGCGACCACGCTGAGCTGGCTGACCGCGCCAGCTTCTGTCAGACAAATTAATGTTGAATGGTCGATAGTTTCTTTAGACATATCCCTGCCAGCCTTTCTGCAAATAATAATAAATCATCGGTTCATACAACTATATACCGATACCTCTACTGAGCCAGATTTATCTTTTTGATGCGAGCCATCGCGCAAATTTTCGCCCCATTTTTGTTCAGTTGCATTCCGTCCGTGGTGCAACAAATATACAGACCGGTCATACAACGAAACATAAACCCAGCAAAATCAATAGATAATGATTTGGCACAGGCTTTGCTTAGATGAATTCAATCTTGTATACCAGATGGAATTCACAATATGGCTTCAGCTTCAGAAACAGTCGCATCACCTTTTCGCGGTTTTACCCTGCGGGAATGGCAGCAGCATTACCGCAGTGCGCCCGACAGCCTGCGCACTACGCTTTCCCTGGTGTTGGGGAGTCTGAGTGACACAGACAATGCCTGGATTTATCTCGCCACGGCAGAACAGCTTGAAGCACAAATCACCCGTCTTGAAACCCTGCGCGATCAGGCTGAAGGCTCCCTGAGCGCCCTGCCGCTGTTTGGCGTGCCGTTCGCCGTCAAAGACAATATGGATATCGCTGGCTGGCCGACCACGGCGGCCTGCCCTGCGTTTGCTTATACCGCAGAAGCGGATGCCACCGTCATCGCCAATCTGAAAGCCAAAGGCGCGGTGGTGATCGGTAAAACTAATCTCGATCAGTTCGCCACCGGACTGGTCGGCACCCGCTCGCCGTACGGCGCGGTGCGCAATACGTTCAATCCTGATTACGTCAGTGGCGGCTCAAGCTCGGGTTCGGCTTCCGTTCTGGCCCGCGGTCTGGTGGCGTTTTCGCTGGGCACCGACACCGCCGGTTCCGGTCGCGTTCCGGCGGGCTTTAACAATGTTGTCGGGCTGAAACCGACCAAAGGCTGGCTGTCGAATACCGGTGTGGTTCCGGCCTGTCGCCTCAACGATGCCGTCTCGATTTTCGCCCTGACCGTCGCCGATGCCCAAACCGTGGCCCATGCCGCAGGCGGATATGACGCCGCCGATGCCTATTCGCGTAAAAATCCGCATACCGCGCCGGTGGCTTTTTCCGCACAGCCGCGCATCGCCATGCCTGACCGTCTGGAATTTTTTGGGGACGATCTGGCACAGGCCGCTTTCAGTGAGGCGCTGGATCGCCTGCGCCACCATGGCGTCACGCTGGAAACGATTGATTTCACGCCGTTCCGCGAACTGGCTGAGCAGTTGTATTACGGCGCGTGGGTGGCAGAACGCACCGTGGCGGTCGGCGAAATTTTTGAAGAAAGCCCGGAAGCAATGGATCCGGTCGTACGCGGGATTGTCGCCAATGGCCTGAACTACACCGCCTGCGATGCCTGGCGCGCTGAATACTTACGGGCGGAGCTGGCACGCAAAATTAATCTGGCACTGGAAGGGTTTGACGCACTGGTAGTGCCGACGTCGCCGACCATCCGCACCCAGGAAGAGTTGGTTCGGGAACCGGTGCTCTACAACTCACAGTTCGGTATTTATACCAACTTCACTAATCTGGCGGATTTGTCCGCGCTGGCGCTGCCTTGTAGCCTGCGCGCCGACGGCCTGCCCGCCGGGATCACGCTGATCGCTCCGGCCTGGCATGACGACGCACTGGCCAGTTTTGGGCGTCAGTGGCAGCGCAGCCTGAGCCTGCCGCTTGGCGCGACCGGGCTTACGATGAAACCTGAAGAATTCATGACATCCGCGCCGGTCAGTGCCGCCAGCGTGCGCGTTGCCGTGGTCGGCGCTCATCTGACCGGCATGCCGCTGAATTTCCAGCTCACCAGCCGCCACGCGGTACGCGTCGAACAAACCACCACTGCTGCCACCTACAAACTCTTCGCCCTCGCCAACACTAAACCGCCGAAGCCGGGGCTGGTGCGGGCTGAGAGCGGCAGCGCAATTATCGTCGAATTGTGGGATATCCCGCTGGCGCGCTTCGGGGAATTCGTCGCTGAAATCCCGGCACCGCTGGGGATCGGTTCTCTCGAACTGGCCGATGGCCGCATCGTGAAAGGCTTTATCTGCGAGCCATGGGCGACTGGCGGAGCCACGGATATCACCGCGTTTGGCGGCTGGAGAAGTTACATCCAGAGTCTGAATTCATCACCGGTAAAAAGCTGAGGAACGCACATGTTTACCACCGTTTTAATTGCTAACCGTGGCGAAATCGCCTGCCGTGCGATCCGCACGCTGAAGCGTCTGGGCGTCACCAGCGTCGCGGTATATTCCGACGCTGACCGCAATGCCCCACACGTCACACAGGCGGATATCGCCATCGCGCTGGGCGGCGAAAAGGCCAGCGAAAGCTACCTGATGATCGACAAAATTCTGGCCGCCGCAAAAGAAACCGGCGCGCAGGCAATTTATCCGGGGTACGGCTTTTTATCCGAAAGCGCAGAGTTCGCCGATGCCTGCGAAGCAGCGGGCATTGCGTTTATCGGCCCGACCGCCGGACAAATCCGCGAGTTTGGCCTCAAGCACCGCGCCCGCGAATTAGCCGGTGCCGCGAATGTGCCGATGACGCCGGGCACCGGTTTGCTCGACAGCATTGATGACGCGGTGAAAGCTGCCGCCGAAATTGGTTATCCCATCATGCTGAAAAGCACCGCAGGCGGCGGAGGCATTGGCCTGACGCGCTGTGATAACGACGAGGCATTGCGTGCCGCATGGGACAGCGTGAAACGTCTCGGCGAGCAGTTTTTCCGTGATGCCGGTGTGTTTCTGGAACGCTTTGTCGATCGCGCCCGCCACGTTGAAGTGCAGATTTTCGGCGACGGCAAAGGCCGCGTGGTGGCCCTCGGCGAGCGTGACTGTTCGTTGCAACGCCGCAATCAGAAAGTGGTGGAAGAAACCCCTGCGCCGGATCTGCCGCAGGCCAGCCGCGAAGCATTGCATCGCGCCGCCGTGCAGCTCGGCAAATCGGTGAACTACCGCAGCGCCGGTACGGTTGAATTTATCTATGACGCCGCGCGCGACGAATTTTATTTTCTCGAAGTAAACACCCGTTTGCAGGTTGAGCATCCGGTCACCGAAATGGTCACCGGTCTGGACTTGATCGAATGCATGCTGAACGTCGCCGCCGGTGAATCGCCGGACTGGCCAGCAATGGAAAAAGCCCCGCAGGGCGCATCGATGGAAGTGCGTATTTACGCAGAAGATCCGCTGAAGAATTTCCAGCCAAGCCCCGGCGTGCTGACCGAAGTGTTTTTCCCCGAAGACGTCCGCGTCGATGGCTGGGTCTCTACCGGCAGTGAAGTGTCGGCGTTTTACGACCCGATGATCGCCAAGCTGATTGTGCATGGCACCGACCGGCAGGACGCGCTGGCGAAAATGTCCGTCGCACTGGCCGCCACCCGCCTGCACGGTATCGCTACCAACATTGATTATCTGCGTCAGGTCGTCGCCACGCCGGTGTTTCGCGACGCCAAAATGTGGACGCGCATGCTCGACAGTTTTGACTACTTGCCCAACGCCATCGAAGTGATCGCGCCCGGCACTTACAGCAGTGTGCAGGATTATCCGGGACGTCTCGGTTACTGGGATATCGGCGTACCGCCGTCCGGCCCGATGGACGATTTTGCCTTCCGTCTCGCCAACCGCATTGTCGGCAATCATCCGGATGCCGCCGGTCTGGAATTCACGTTGCAGGGACCCACACTGCGTTTCCATTGCGACGCCGTTATCGCACTGACCGGCGCACGCTGCCCGGCAACGCTTGATGACGAAGCTGTTTCTTACTGGCAGCCGGTGGATGTGAAAGCCGGTCAGACACTGACACTTGGCCGCGCCACACAGGGTTGCCGCACCTATCTCGCCGTGCGTAACGGTTTCGACGTGCCGGTGTATCTCGGCAGCCGGTCGACCTTTGCACTCGGGCAGTTTGGCGGGCACGCCGGTCGCACGTTACGCGTCGCCGATATGCTGACTGTTTCACAGCCGGAACTCGCGGCCTGCACCACGCCCGCGCCGGTCGGTTTACCGCAGGCAGCCGAAAATATCGTGCCGCCTTACGGCGACATCTGGAATATCGGCGTGCTTTACGGGCCGCACGGTGCGCCGGATTTCTTCACCAAAGACGCCATCGACACGTTCTTCGCCGCAGAATGGCAGGTGCACTACAACTCCAACCGTCTCGGCGTGCGGCTGGTCGGTCCGAAACCGCAATGGGCGCGGCAGGACGGCGGCGAAGCCGGTCTGCATCCGTCGAACGTGCATGACTGCGAATACGCCATCGGCGCGATTAATTTCACCGGCGATTTCCCGGTGATTCTGACCCGCGACGGGCCAAGCCTCGGCGGTTTCGTCTGCCCGGTAACCATCGCCAAAGCCGAACTGTGGAAAGTCGGACAGGTGAAACCGGGCGATAAAATCCGTTTCCATCCGATCAGTTTTGAACAGGCGCAGGCGCTGGAACGGGCGCAACAAGGCACGCTCGATTCGCTGATGCCAGTCAACGCGGTGGCGCTGCCGGTGCCATCCCTGCTGCCGGACACCACTGCATCCGCCACCATTCTTGCGGCATTACCGGCCACGGCAGAACGCCCTTCGGTGGAATACCGTCAGGCGGGCGACGGCTACGTGCTGATTGAGTACGGCGACAACGTGCTGGATCTGGCGGTACGCATGCGTATTTATCTGCTGATGAACGCCATCAAAGCCGCCGGTCAGCAGGGCATTGAGGAACTGTCACCGGGCGTGCGTTCGCTGCAAATCCGCTACGACAGCCGCGTGCTGCATCAGTCTGCGCTGCTTCAGCATTTACTGACGCTGGAAAACAGCCTGGCCGATGTCAGCCAGCTCAAAATCCCGACCCGTATCGTGCACATGCCGATGGCGTTTGAAGATTCCGCCACGCTCGGCGCGGTCGAACGCTATCAGCAAACCGTGCGCGCAGAAGCACCGTGGCTGCCGAATAACGTCGATTTCATCCAGCGCACCAACGGGCTGGCGAGCCGTGAAGACGTGAAAAACATCATTTTCGACGCCAGCTATCTGATCCTCGGGCTGGGGGATGTGTATCTCGGCGCACCGTGCGCGGTGCCGGTCGATCCGCGCCATCGCCTGCTGAGCTCCAAATACAACCCGGCGCGCACGTTTACCGCCGAAGGCACGGTCGGTATCGGCGGCATGTACATGTGCATTTATGGCATGGATTCGCCGGGCGGCTATCAGCTGGTCGGGCGCACGCTGCCGATCTGGAACAAGTTCCTGAAAAACGAGCAGTTCAAAAACGGCGAGCCGTGGCTGCTGCACTTCTTCGATCAGGTGCGGTTCTATGAAGTCACCGAAGCCGAGCTGGACATTCAGCGCGAAGCCTTCCGCGAAGGACGGGCGCAAATCCGCATCGAAGAGACGGAATTTGATTTTGCGCACTATACGCAATTTCTCGCCGACAACGCCGCCGACATTGCTGATTTCCGCACCCGGCAAACCGACGCTTTTACCCGCGAAGTGGCGCACTGGCATGAGGCTGAAAGCGCCGCGGTGGAAGCAGCAGCCAATGCCGTGCAGTTAGAGGAAGACGACGCGGATCAGGACGGCCATTTAGTCAGCGCTGACCTTAACGGCAACGTCTGGAAAATCCTGGTACAGCCGGGCCAGCAGGTCGAAGAAGGCCAGCCGCTGATCGTCGTCGAAGCCATGAAAATGGAACTGTCGGTGAACGCGCCGTGCGCCGGTACCGTCCTGAAAATCAGTTGCCAGCAAGGCCGTCCGGTCGGGCCAGGTGATGCGTTGTTGTGGCTGGACACAGCCGTTTAAAACTATCGGGAACAACAGGGAATATTTCATGCAACTCACGGGACCTAAATCTTCACGCAGTAAAAGCCGCCCGGAAGGGCTGGCGGAACGCATTTATCAGCAGCTGAAAGACGACATTTTCAGCTTCCGCCTGCTGCCCGGTGACCGGTTCAGCGAAAACGACATCGCTGACCGCATGGAAGTCAGCCGCACACCGGTACGTCAGGCGCTGTTCTGGCTGGAACATGAAGGCTATGTCGAAGTGTTTTTCCGCAGTGGCTGGCAGGTTCGCCCGTTCGATTTCGACTTTTTCGAGCAGTTGTACGATCTGCGTATCGTGCTGGAACTGGAAGCGGTGAAACGTCTGTGTGCGTTGCCGCCAGCCGCTCAGCCCTTACAACTGGCTGAACTGAAAGCGTTCTGGATCGATCAGCCGCAACTGCAAGATGGTCAGGTGGTCTCGCGTTATGACGAGGAGTTTCACATGACGCTGGTGGCCGCGGCGGGTAATGCCGAAATGGCGCGAATCCACCGCGAGCTGACGGAGAAAATCCGCATCATCCGGCGGCTGGATTTCACCAAAGGTGAGCGGGTTAACGCCACCTATAAAGAACACGCGAGCATTTTGCTCGCCATCATCCAACAACAAACCGAGGAGGCACAGCGCCAGTTACACGATCATATTGCCGTCAGTAAGGCCGAGGTACGCAAAATTACTCTGCACATGTTGCACCGGGCCAGGGCGGAGAGTGACGAGGGCAACCCGTCATGACTTTTTTAAATGTTTTTTCGACTTTCTACATACCAGCGTTCTCTTAACTTTTCTTCAGAGGGTACATCTATGCAACGTCGACGTTTTATTAAAGCCTTTGCTCTTTCCGCTACCGTAGTCAGCATGGGCTTAGCCTGGAGCGCGCAGGCAGCCGAGACCATCAAAGTCGGTATTATGCATTCGCTTTCCGGCACCATGGCCATTTCAGAAACTCCGCTGAAAGACATCGCGCTGATGACCATTGACGACATCAACGCCAAAGGTGGCGTGCTCGGCAAAAAGCTCGAGCCGGTGGTGGTCGATCCGGCCTCCAACTGGCCGCTGTTCGCTGAGAAAGCCCGCCAGTTGCTGACGCAGGATAAAGTCGCGGTGGTGTTTGGTTGCTGGACGTCGGTGTCGCGTAAATCTGTGCTGCCGGTGTTTGAAGAACTGAACGGCCTGCTGTTCTACCCGGTGCAGTACGAAGGCGAAGAAATGTCGCCAAACGTGTTCTACACCGGTGCCGCGCCTAACCAACAGGCGATCCCGGCGGTGGAATACCTGATGAGTGAAGACGGCGGTGCGGCCAAACGCTTCTTCCTGCTCGGCACCGATTATGTCTATCCGCGTACCACCAACAAAATTCTGCGCGCCTTCCTGCATTCCAAAGGCGTGAAAGACAGCGACATCGAAGAAGTCTATACGCCGTTCGGTTACAGCGATTATCAGACCATCGTTTCCAACATTAAGAAATTCTCCGCTGGCGGCAAAACTGCGGTGATCTCCACCATCAACGGCGATTCCAACGTGCCGTTCTACAAAGAGCTGGCGAATCAGGGCGTGAAAGCGACGGATGTGCCGGTGGTGGCGTTCTCGGTCGGTGAAGAAGAACTGCGCGGTATCGACACCAAACCGCTGGTCGGTGACCTTGCGGCGTGGAACTACTTCCAGTCGGTTGATAACCCGACCAACAAGAAATTCGTGGCTGAATGGAAGGCTTACGCGAAGGCGCACAAACTGCCAAACGCCGATAACGCGGTGACCAACGACCCGATGGAGGCGACCTATGTCGGCATCCATATGTGGGCGCAGGCGGTGGAAAAAGCCGGTACGACGGATGTGGATAAAGTCCGCGCCGCGATGGCCGGACAGACCTTCGCGGCGCCGTCCGGCTTCACGCTGACCATGGATAAAACCAATCATCACCTGCACAAACCGGTAATGATCGGCGAAATCGAATCCAACGGTCAGTTCAACGTGGTCTGGCAGACCGACAAACCAATCCGCGCCCAGCCGTGGAGCCCGTACATCGCGGGTAACGATAAAAAGCCAGATACCCCGGTAAAAACGACTAACTGATTGTTTTAGCTCCTTCTTGCGAAGGGGAGGGCTGGGGTGGGGTATTAATGGCAACTGTGTTGTTTGCAAAACCCCCTCCCCGCCTCCCCCTTCGCAGGGGGAGGAGCAAACCAGCATCAACTTTATGCGGCGAGAACATTATGAGAATCCTCATCCGATCACTGCTTTTCCTGCTTTGTTGCCTTCCGTTGCTGGCAGAGGCGGGTGCGGCGAATGACTTTGCTGCCGCCAGCCGCAGCCAGCAGGCCACGTTATTACAGCAATGGGCGGCAGACCCGCAGCCGGAAAGGCTGCCACTGCTCGAGGCACTGAAGCAGGAAAACGTCGTCATCGACGAAGCGAAACATGCATTTGCACAAAATGGCGATCAGATGACGCCGCTGGAAGGCGACGTTAAACCGCAGGGTGACACCAAAAAAGTCTGGCTGAACAACCGCCTGCGTATTCTGATTGCCAATGCGCTTTCCGCACACCGTCTGGTGAGCACCGACAGCGCTGTCCGTTTACAGGCTGCCAAAGCCTTACAGCGCGAAGCGCAGGCCGATCAGTTGCCGCTGCTGACCCGTCGTCTTGAACGGGAAAAAGACAGCACCGTTCACAACGCCCTTTCCATCGCGCTGGCAAATTTACAACTGGCTGATGCCAGTCCGCAGGTGCGCCTGAAAGCCGTTGAACTGCTCGGCACGTCGGGCGATCCGGATACTCAGGGCCGCCTGCAAAGCCTGACGGATCCGAAAACCGAGCCTGATGCCACGGTGCGTAATGCCGCGCTCGCCAGCCTGAAAGCGGTGCAGCATCGCCTGATGATTGGCGATTTACTGGGTCAGGCGTTTACCGGCTTATCGCTCGGCTCGATTCTGCTGCTGGCCGCACTCGGACTGGCGATCACATACGGTTTGCTGGGTGTGATTAACATGGCACACGGCGAGATGTTAATGCTCGGCTCTTACTCGACTTACATGGTGCAGTCGCTGTTTCAGCATTATGCCCCTGGCCTGCTGGCGCTGTATCCGCTGGTGGCACTGCCGGTGGCCTTTTTCATTACGGCGGGGATTGGCATGGCACTGGAGCGCACGGTCATCCGCCATTTATACGGTCGTCCGCTGGAAACGCTGCTGGCGACCTGGGGCATCAGCCTGATCCTTATTCAGGGCGTACGTATGCTGTTTGGTGCACAGAACGTCGAAGTGGCGAATCCCGGCTGGCTCTCCGGCGGTATTCAGTTGCTGCCGAATCTGGTGCTGCCGTACAACCGCATCGCGGTGATCATCTTCGTGTTGCTGGTGCTCGGCCTGACCTGGCTGCTGCTCAATAAAACCCGGCTGGGCATGAACGTACGCGCCGTCACCCAGAACCGCGCCATGGCGGCCTGCTGTGGGGTGCCCACCGGGCGCGTCGATATGCTGGCGTTCGGCCTTGGTTCCGGCATTGCCGGTTTAGGCGGCGTGGCATTATCGCAGCTCAGTAACGTCGGCCCGGAACTCGGTCAGGGCTACATCATCGACTCCTTCTTAGTCGTGGTGCTTGGCGGTGTCGGACAACTGGCGGGCACCGTGGTGGCGGCCTTTGGTCTGGGCATCGTGAACAAAATTCTTGAGCCGGAAATCGGCGCAGTACTGGGGAAAATCCTGATCCTCGCGCTGATTATCCTGTTTATTCAGAAACGTCCTCAGGGACTCTTCGCCTTCAAAGGCAGGGTGATTGACTGATGAGCCAGCCTCTGACGATTACCGGCGTACAAAAAGCGCCTAAGATTGCGATTTCGGTGGGCACGCTGGTGCTCATCTTCCTGATTGTGATGCCGTTTCTGGCGCTGTTGCCCGCCAGTAATCCGCTGGCGATCTCCACGTACACGCTGACGCTGATCGGCAAGATCCTCTGTTATGCGATCGTGGCGATCGCGCTCGATCTGGTGTGGGGTTATGCCGGTTTGCTGTCGCTCGGCCACGGGCTGTTTTTCGCCCTCGGCGGTTATGCGATGGGCATGTATTTAATGCGGCAGGCCGCAGGCAGCGGATTGCCGGATTTTATGTCGTTTCTGTCGTGGACCGAGCTGCCGTGGTTCTGGGCAGGTACGCAGCATTTCGCCTGGGCGCTGTGCCTGATTGTGCTGGTGCCCGGCGCGCTGGCGTTTGTGTTCGGCTATTTCGCCTTCCGTTCAAAAATCAAAGGCGTCTATTTTTCGATCATGACGCAGGCGCTGACGTACGCCGGTATGTTGCTGTTTTTCCGCAATGAAACCGGTTTTGGCGGCAATAACGGTTTCACCGGTTTTACCACCCTGCTCGGCTTTCCGGTCACCGCCACCGGCACCCGCGTGGGATTATTTTTAGCCACGGTTCTGGTGCTGGTCGCCAGTCTGGCGCTGGGCTTTGCGCTGGCGAGAAGTAAATATGGCCGCGTGCTGACGGCAGTGCGTGACGCTGAGAACCGGCTGATTTTCTGCGGTTACGATCCGAAAGGTTTCAAGCTGTTCGTCTGGACGATTTCCGCCATGCTGTGCGGTCTGGCGGGTGCGCTGTACGTGCCGCAGGTCGGCATTATCAACCCGGGCGAAATGTCGCCGACCAACTCTATCGAAGCCGCCATCTGGGTAGCACTCGGCGGACGCGGCACGCTGATCGGCCCGGTTATTGGCGCAGGCATCGTCAACGGCGCGAAAAGCTGGTTCACCGTCGCCATTCCCGAATACTGGCAATTTGTGCTCGGCGGCATGTTTATTCTGGTGACACTGTTCCTGCCGCAAGGCGTGATTGGCCTGCTGCGCAAGAGGAAATCCTGATGACCATGACCGAAGACCTGTTTACCCAACCGCAGCGGGCGGACCGGCACCGCGAACAAACTGACCCGATTTTGCAACTGGAAAACATCAACGTCAGCTTTGACGGCTTTAAGGCGCTGACCAATTTGTCGCTGAACATCGGCGTCGGCGAATTACGCTGCGTGATCGGCCCGAACGGCGCGGGGAAAACCACGCTGATGGACGTGATCACCGGCAAAACCCGACCGCAAAGTGGCCGTGTTTTTTACGACCAGCGTACCGATCTGACGAAACTGGATCCGGTGCAGATTGCGCAGTCAGGCATCGGGCGGAAATTCCAGAAACCGACGGTGTTTGAAGCGCTGACGGTATTCGAAAATCTGGAAATCGCGCAGAAAACCAATAAATCAGTATGGGCGTGTCTGCGCGCAAAAATGAACAGCGAGCAGCGTGACCGCATCGATGAAATGCTTGGCACGCTGCGCCTCGCCGCTGAGCGACATCGACCGGCGGGCCTGCTTTCGCACGGTCAGAAACAGTTTCTGGAAATCGGTATGTTGCTGGTGCAGGAACCGCATCTGTTACTGCTCGATGAACCGGCGGCAGGCATGACCGATGCCGAAACCGAATACACCGCAGAGCTGTTCAAACAACTGGCTGGCAGGCATTCGCTGATGGTGGTCGAGCACGATATGGGGTTTGTGGAAACCATCGCTGACCACGTCACCGTGCTGCATCAGGGTCAGGTGCTGGCTGAAGGCTCGCTGCGTGAAGTGCAGGCCAACGAGCAGGTTATCGACGTGTATTTAGGGCGCTGAGGAGTCGCATTATGTTGCAGGTAAATGAACTGAATCAGTTTTACGGCGGCAGCCACATTCTGCGCGGCCTGTCTTTTGAGGCAAAAATCGGCGAAGTGACGTGCCTGCTCGGGCGTAATGGCGTCGGAAAAACCACGCTGCTCAAATGCCTGATGGGGCTGATACCGGCGAAATCCGGCACCATCACCTGGCAGGATCAGGTGATCAATTCCCGCAAACCGCACCAGCGTGTACAGGCGGGCATTGCCTATGTCCCGCAGGGACGCGAAATTTTTCCGCGTCTGACCGTGGAAGAAAATCTGCTGATGGGGCTGTCGCGTTTTTCCGGCAGCAATGCTAAACAGGTGCCGGATGAAATCTACCATCTGTTCCCGATCCTGCTGGAAATGAAGCATCGCCGCGGCGGGGATTTGTCCGGCGGCCAGCAGCAACAACTGGCGATTGGCCGTGCGCTGGCCTGCAAACCGAATCTCCTGATCCTCGACGAACCGACCGAAGGCATTCAGCCGTCGGTGATTAAGGAAATCGGTGCGGTGATCAAACAGCTCGCCGCCCGCGGTGACATGGCAATCCTGCTGGTCGAACAATTCTACGATTTCGCCGCCGAACTGGCCGACAGCTATCTGGTGATGTCGCGCGGCAGCATTGTGAAACGCGGGCGCGGGGCAGAAATGGAGGCGGAAGGCGTGCGCGGGCTGGTGGCGATTTAGTCCCTGATCAAGTAACGCTCGCTAATTCATCCCTTCAGGTCTACCATAAACCTAACTGCTAGGTTTATGGATAAACTCATGCCCACAATTCTCCGCTTTTCAGGATGGTTGATTATGGTTTACAGCCATGATCACCTGCCACGCCATGTTCATTTACGACGCGGAGATCAAAGCTTTGTTTCGTTACTTAGAAGCAAATATCGTCACGCTCAATGCTGAATGGGAGAAGATCCATGGCACCAATGACACGATTTGATGCGGCGTTAAAGCGCGGGGAGCAAACGGCTAATGACCCTTCCCGCCCTGTTTCGGTCGAATACCGTCCTGAACAACATGCCTTTATGATCATGCACGGCAACGGCGTCGGGTATCTTATTAACATTGATTTGATTGAAGAACTTCAGCACGCGACGCAGGAACAACTGAACACCGCAGCAGTCGATGGTTTCAGCAAAGCACTGCGTATTCCGGCCTGTAATGTGGATATTTACCTGCCGGGATTACTTGCAAAAATTCTTTTTGATGCCAGCGACTTACAGAAAATTGTTGCCTCAATTAACGGTGCCATGCGCAGCGCCGTTAAAGCCAGTGCCAGCCGGGAAAATGGTAAAAAAGGCGGACGTCCGCGTAAAAATACAGAGTTACGTTAATGCCCAAAATCAAAAGTCAGGAAGCTCTGATGCGTCAGCGCAAGCGCTGGATCATGCTGGCGGTGCTGTTGGCGGTGATCGCCGCAGGCCATCAGTGGTGGAAACAAGGGAAACTCGTCTCCGAGCAATGGAGCCCGAACAAACAGTATGTGGTGCGCGAGTATAAAACTTTCGAATTTATTCCGCGCATGACCATGCCGGGCGACGGCGGGCATTATTCCGGCTATATGCGTGTCTACAACCGCGACGGCAAACAATTTTACGAAGAGTATTCCGGCCTGCTCGACTTTATCGAAGGACCGTTCTGGGCGAAGGAAGGCGTTTACTGGATGGGTAATGATAATCAGGACATCGTACGGTTGCCGACGTCGCCGGTGGAGTGATTAACAGACACAAAAAAGCCGCGACTTGCGCGGCTTTTCACATCTCAACCTAAGGTCGACACCTTAGCTTCTGACTTTACGGTAGATAAACAGTACGACGATCGCACCAATCACGGCGACCACGAAGCTGCCGAAGTTGAATCCGTCTACGCGACCAAAACCGAAGAAAGTACTGATATAACCACCCACAACGGCACCTACAACACCCAGGACTACGGTCAGAATGAATCCGCCGCCATCTTTGCCCGGCATGATCCATTTCGCCAGAATACCTGCAATCAGACCAAAGATAATCCAGGATAAAATTCCCATTTTCGACTCCTCCGAATAAATTTCCGTTACCGTGAATATTGTTCAGCCAAATTAGCCAAACAAGAGCAGAACGTTTCAGGCTCTGCGAGCAGAACGTGTGTTTTGCACGAACGCCCTCTTCTTGAACTGCAGATAAAGTCTAGCACCCTTTCTACAAAACCGCCCAAAATCAGCAGGAAGGGAAGAAATGCAGAGAAACCTAAGGCAGTTTCAGGCTGTGTCAGCACGAATGCGGTTTCGTCAGCTACCCGCATTCGCACGTAAAATCGCGTAAAAAGTAGACCAAATATTTTGAACAAGATACTCAAATCAATCCGTTTTTCATCTCCGGGTATCACGCCTATTATACATTCATCGAAAGGCAACCACCTTTCACTCTCATAACCTGAATGGATAAATCATCATGAAAAACGTCAAAATTTTTGCTGTAGCTGCAACCCTTTCCCTGATTTCTTTCGGCAGCTTCGCGGCTCAGCAGATTACTCAGCCATCAAGTGACATGCAGAAAATTGGGGTGATTTCCGCCGCCAACTCCACCTCTATCAGTGGCCTGGAAGCGAAACTTTCACAACAAGCGAAAGATGCCGGTGCCTCTTCTTACCGCATCATCTCCGTGACCGGGAACAACAAACTGCACGCTGACGCTGAAATCTACAAATAATCGTCTGCGAGAAAACCCTCTGAAAAGCCTGTGGAAGCCCGACTTCCACAGGCTTTTTTATTTGCCAGTATTTTTATGCCGAATTTCATTTAAATTCGCGATTGCATCTCTGCCGTCCGCTTCACTATTCTGGTTTTTTCGCTCATCAGGAAAAGCCAATGACCGTTACCGAATCCCTGCTTTCTTACGCGCTTGCCGCTGGCATTTTAACCCTCACCCCCGGTCTCGATACCGCACTGGTGCTGCGCACTGCCGCCAGTCAGGGCAGTAAAAAGGCGCTGTCCACCGCTTTTGGCATCAGCACCGGTTGTCTGGTCTGGGGCGCGATGGTAGCACTTGGCCTTGGCGCCGTGCTCGCTGCCTCTGAAATCGCCTTCAATGTCTTGAAATGGATCGGTGCCGCGTATCTGGCCTGGCTCGGCCTGCAGATGTTGTTCAAACCCCGCAACGAAATGAACATGGATGCGCCGCAAAGCCGCCGCACCGCCTTACGCATCGGGAACTCGCCGTTCGTTAAAGGCCTTTTTGGCAACGTGCTTAACCCGAAAGTCGGTGTGTTTTATGTCTCTTTCCTGCCGCAGTTCGTCGCCACCGGCTATCCGGTCGGGCCGTACATTTTCGGCCTCGCCGCCATGCATGCGGTGATCGGGACGTTATGGTCGGTCACCATGATTTCGGCCACCCGCCCGCTGTCGCGCTGGTTGCGCCGTCCGGCAGTGGTCAGAACGCTGGACCGGCTCACCGGCACCGTGTTTATCGCTTTTGCAGTTCGCCTCGCTACGACAAAACGTTAACGGAAAAAGGAAAAATGTCATGAAGACTCGTCTCACCCATGCCCCGACCGAAAGCGATCTCGAGGAGATCAAAACGGCACTGCGGGATTTCAACAGAAACTTTATCCCGAAACCGACCTTCCGCGAGTTAGGCATTTTCGTGGAAGATGAGAATGGCAAGAAACTGGCCGGTATCGTGGCTGAAACCGTCGGCTACTGGATGTACATAAAGATGCTGTGGGTCGATGAAACGCTGCGCGGCAAAGATGTCGGCACGCAGCTCATCAGGGAAGCGGAAGAGGAAGCCAAAGCACGGGGTTGCCGTTACTCGCTGGTTGATACGTTCAGTTTCCAGGCGCGGCCTTTCTACGAACGTATGGGCTATAGCATGCAAATGGCGCTGGAGGATTACATCCCTGATTCCCGCGCGCCGGACGATGCGCCCTCGACGCATACGCGGTTCTTTCTGACGAAAACGTTAAGCTGAAAGCGCCAGCCATTCCTTCACCGATGGCCGCTGCCATTGCGCCTCTGCGTAAGCGGCCAGTTTCTCCGGCAGCGGATCGCCGTTCAGATGCAGACGATTAAGCATCAGCGCCAGATCCACGTCCGCAATACACCATTCGCCAAATAAATATTCTTTGTCGCCCAGTAAAAACGCTGCGGCGGCATACAATTTTTCAGCCGCCTGCTGTCCGCTTGCACTGAGCGCCGGACGTTTCGCACCGGCAAACACCACTTCCGTTGAACGCTCTTCGCGAATAGGCATCAGATCGCTGCGCAGCCATGCCTGTACTTCACGGGCCTTGGCGCGGTTTTCAGGGTCAGCCGGGTAAATGGCCGGGAACGTGGGCGCAGGGAACAACTCTTCGACATATTCATCAATCGCAGAAGACTCGGATAACACAAACGTGCCATTGGTTAATGTCGGTACGCGGCGGGTGACGGAAATCGCCGAATAATTTTCCTTCAGGTTTTCCGCGTTAGCCAGATCTACCTTTTCCAGTTCAAAGGGAATGCCTTTTTCGGTCAGCGCGACAAAAGCGGACATCACATAAGGGCTGAAAAAATTGGCATCGGAATACAAAATCAGCGAAGGCTGGCTCATGGCAAACTCCTGAAAGAAATAAAACAAAGGAAGAAAAACATAGCGCAGAAAGAGGGAGGTGTCGTTAAAAACTCATTCAGATGATAAACCCGAGTGGAGTTGTTGGGATACGGGCAAATTTTCTCATTCTAAAGAATGCGTACATCATCTTATACATTAAGCTAATTTTGAGAAACTGATTAAACAAGATATTTTCCGCACCAAACTTTCGCACGTTTTTTAACCATTGCCATTTGGCTTAAGTCAATATATCCTCTAAAAAACCGCCAAACAAACGGACTTCAAAGGGCGCATTATGGATAATTCAGAAGAGATAGCACAGCGCATTGCCGACATAATTATTTCCCCTGATTCAGCTATTGGTTTGGTACATGGAATACTTTCCGTGCCAGTTGATCTTGGATATCTTGCATATGGTTTTTTCGATACAGATTCATACCACGCTCATGAAACAGAAACAATAAGAATAATAGAAGCGATTAAACGTGGAATACTGGAACATGATCGGATTACGGACGCGATACAAACTATACTTAATGATTTCAATAAATACGTTTCAGAAAGCGAACAAAACAAAACATACAGCCGATCTGTTTTCTCAGTTGTCGGCAGAACTGCAACTAATACAGTTATTGCCGGGAAAGTTGCTATCGCGATAGCTCAAGGAACAAGCTTTTTTGTGAAAGTAAGAGGCGGGGTCATTGGAAACATATTATTAGTCGGAGGAATGAAAGAACGCTGCATTCGGGCATCAGAAAAGCTGAGCGTGGAAGTGCCTGAACTCTACGCTATTTTGCGGTTAAAAGATTATGACCTGCTTTATTTCCTGTTCGAGCCTGCCCTGTCACCTTTTGTTGACGCCCTGTATGTTCGACACCAACAAGGCTCTCCCGCGTTTGATAAGATCCTAAAAATTGTAGATTCAAAAGTTGGAGCCCGTAGATAAGTGGATAAGAAACCCAGCTTTATGAAGAAAGCTGCAAATGCTGCAGTAGGTCAAATAGGCGCTATCCTTGGCGGTGCATCAGTCTGGTTTTCGTTATTCTTTGTATTTTATTTTGATACCTGGCTGGAGAGATTGCTCGCCATTTCAGCTATGGTATTTGTCATATGGATTATTGGTAAACTAGTCGATAAATATTACCCACAGGATAACTAAACATTAAATATAAGGATATTTCATGTCAAATCCAGCATATTTATTTCTAACCGGAGTAGATGGTTCGCCCATTGTTGGTGGTTCGTTGGTTTCAGGCAGAGAGGGGGCGATAGAGTTAAAATCAGTGACTCATAATATGCATATCCCAGCCGACAGAAACACGGGTAAACTAACAGGGACACGAATACATTCTCCGATCACCTTGCAAAAAGAATTCGATAGGACAACGCCGCTTTTGTATCGCGCACTGAGTGAAGGACAAACGCTGAAGTCTGCTACAATCAAAATGTATCATATTCTTGAGGCGGGAATAGAAGCCGAATACTTCAATATCATTTTGGAAAATGTAAAAGTTACATCCATTGCACCCAATTTATACCCCGGCAACCAGACTGGAACACATTTTGAAACTATCCAGCTACGCTATGAAAGCATTACATGGAAGTATGTAAACGGGAATATCATTTATAAAGATACCTGGAATGAACGCATAACCGCCTAATAGATCGGCGACAACCCACTACAGCCTCCATCTCTGCTTGGGAAATCCAAAAACGACATATAAAGTCGGCATTTTTACGCCTCCAACCCACCTCATACTTATTCATTGTAGCAATGAATAAGTATGAGGTCCGCCAAAGATAAACGTTCGCATCCTGCGCACGTCTCCCTATACTGCTGTTATGTCGGCTGATTCAGCACCTGTTCAGGAAACTCCTATGAAGTCATGGCTCTTACCTCTTTTGCTGCTTGCACCGCTCTGCTCGCAGGCGGCATCTACGCCGAAAGAAATCAAAGCGCGGTTCAGCCAGTTTAAGGTCGGCGATAAAACCATTTGCCTGGATGATGTGACTTACGCCAACAACAGCAAAATGAAAGTTATCGAGAACGGCTTCGTGGTTTCGAAGCGTAAGAATGTGCTGGTTTATCAGAGCAACACCTTATTTCTGCTCGGTAATGACATCACGGTGAACATCAAGGCCGTGATTGAAAGCAAGGCAGGGAAAACAGGATTCCGTAATCAGTTTAAACAGGCGATGATCCGGGTCGACGGGATGGATGATCCGACGCGCGCCAGTGAAAAAGCCAAAATCATTCAGTCTTTTGAAGACGTGATTTCAGATAAAAATAATGAAACGCCCTACAGTTCAGTGGCGCTGACCGATAAAGGCTACATCATCACGCAGATGGAAAGTCATTCCACCACCATCAGCGAATGCTACGTCACGCCTTATAAGAAGCCGGAAAACAACAAATAAATCAGAGGGAAAGGATGACTATTTTAGCGCCGATGAGTGCTGCGTTTTACCAGGGTTTCGCAGAACAGCTGGCAAAAGATTATGCAGAAGAGAATGTAACAGCCGGTCTTTGGCAGGCGGATACCGCGCTGGAACGGGCTCGCAGTTCTACGCAAAGTGCACTGCCGCAAGGTATTGATACGCCGGATCAGTATCTTTTTGAGATTAAAACCAAAGAGAACGGCGAAACAGCGGGCTATTTATGGTTTTCCAATGTGGAACGTTATGGCGTGCGCAGCGCGTTCGTGTACGAACTGACGGTGTATCCGCAATTTCGCCGTCAGGGTCATGCAGCGGCAGCGTTCAGATTGATGGAAGAACGCCTGCAGGAACAGGGTTGTGTGGCAATTGAACTGAATGTCTTTGCCAGCAATCCCGGTGCGCAGGCGCTGTACGCCAGCCTCGGTTACGTCACAACGAAAATGAATATGCGTAAACCACTTAACGGGAATATTTAATAAATTCGGTCAGCGTACCAATACGATCATACAGTTTGCGGGCAGTATGATTTGAGGTCTGGGTAGTCCAGTAGACGTTGGCTTTATTGTTTTCGTCGGCGTAAGCATAAACCGCTTCAATCAGTTTTTGCCCGATCCCCAGTTTGCGGGCGCGGTCGTCAACGTACAAATCCTGCAAATACACCACCTGCTGCATGTGCCAGCCATGATCGTGATTGATACAGTTCACCAGCCCGGCCAGTTTTCCCTCGTACTCCGCCACATAGCCAAACATGCTGGCGTAATCAGGCTGTGATAAACGCTGGAAAGTGTAATCAAATTGCGCCGGATCGAGCTCCGACTGGTAAAAATCCAGATAATCACGCCATAACGCTTCCCAACCTTCGCGGTCTGCGGGGGTTAACAGACGGATCATCACATCGTGCGGCTGGCTCATCGGGCATTCTCCTCAGGAAATGAAAACGTTACGGGCGTGACTGCGGATAATGTATCAGGTCGTGGAAACGCACGGAATGACCGCTTTCATTGCGGTAAGCGTGCGGACAATCGGCAACAAAACGCAAAGCTTCACCGGCGCTGAGCACGCGCGTCACGCCGTCAACCGTCAGCGTCAGTTCACCTTCGATAACAATCACATGCTCAATCACTCCGGCTTCGTGTGGTGTGGATTCGCTGCATCCGCCCGGCTCGAGATCGATAACAAACATGTCCATACGCAGCGTGGTATCGAACGGAAACAGCGGCACCACGCGCATGCCCGAAGTGTCACTGTTGAACGTAGTCAGTAAGCCGTGGCGATGCAACGCCGCTGACTGCGCGGGCGGCGTTTCGAGAAATTCCGAGAACGAAACATTCAGGCCGCTGGCGATTTTCCACAGCGTCGCGACGGTCGGGCTGGATTCGCCGCGCTCGATTTGCCCGAGCATCGCCTTACTGACGCCGGTATGTTCTGCCGTCTGGCTGAGACTCCAGCCGCGTTCGCTGCGCACGGCTTTCAGCTGGCTGCCAATATGGTGGGTGAGTTCCTGCATCCTGACTCCTCTGGCAATCGTTTTTACCGATCGCGATTGTGCGTTATAACGCACAGTGATATCTTGAGCGCAGCAGATGTGCGCTATAACGCACAACAGCATACCGCCAGCGTCCGCTAACCAGAAGGAATTTCGCCCATGGCCTCGCGTCTCAGTTTGCAGAATTTAACGTTTTCGGCGGTAATCGCCGGATTTGTCGCGGTTTTAGTCGGGTATACCAGCTCCGCGGCGATTATCTTTCAGGCGGCGGAAGCGGCGGGCGCCAGCGTAGCGCAGATTGGCGGCTGGCTGAGTATGCTCGGGCTGGGCATGGGCGTTACCAGCATCGGGCTATCGTTGTATTACCGCACGCCGGTGGTGACGGCCTGGTCAACGCCCGGTGCGGCGCTGCTGGTGACCAGCCTGCCCGGCACTTCGCTTAACGAAGCCACTGGCGTATTTGTGTTTGCCACCGGGCTGATCCTGCTGTGTGGCGTGACCGGTTTATTCGCCAGACTGATGCATTACATTCCTCAGGCGCTGTCAGCGGCGATGCTCGGCGGTATTCTGTTGCGTTTCGGGCTGAACGCCTTTACCTCACTGCAAAGCAATTTTGCCCTCGCAGGGACCATGTGTCTGGTGTATCTGCTGGCAAAACGCGCCCTGCCGCGCTATGCGGTGGTAATGGCGCTGGTTGCCGGGCTGATCGTCGCCGCATTACAGGGGGATATTGCCCTGCACGGTCAGACGCTGACCTTCGCCGCACCGGCGTTTGTGATGCCGCATTTCACACTTTCCACCATTATCGGCATTGGCATTCCGTTTTTTGTGGTGACTATGGCCTCACAGAATGCGCCGGGCATCGCCACACTGAAAGCGCACGGCTATCATCTGCCCGTTTCGCCACTGATTTCCTGGACGGCGCTGACTGCGTCAGTTTTAGCGCCGTTCGGCGGTTTTACCATCTGTATCGCCGCCATTACCGCCGCAATTTGTATGGGTGAGGATATTCATCCTGATCCCAAAAAGCGCTATATGGCGGCCGTCTCGGCAGGCGTTTTCTATCTGATTGCGGGCGTGTTTGGCGGTTCCATCGGCATGATCTTTACTGCGTTACCGGAGGCGCTGATCCACACCATCGCCGGGCTGGCTTTGCTCGGCACCATTGCTGGCAGCCTGTACCGCGCGCTGGAAAATGAGCGTCAGCGCGACGCGGCAATCATTACGTTTCTGATCACTGCTTCCGGCGTCACGCTGCTGGGAGTCGGTTCGGCATTCTGGGGGCTGGCCGGTGGTGTGATAACCCATCTGATCCTCAGCATTCCGGCGCGCAATCGTGATAAATCTGCCGGGAAAAGTTGAGTCCGTTCAAGTTATGGGTAACAGGTTTTCGTAACACGACGCAAAGTGACGACGATCACATTTTATGACCGGCAAACCCTCTTTACTGGGCGCAATCAGGCCCTTTAAAGAGCGAGAATTCCATGACTATTGCCACACAATCCTGCGTCGTAACCGGGAAAAAAGACGTTTCGGTGATCAACCAGACCCTCGACTACACCGGAGCAGGTACGCTGGTGAAAATCACCCGCGGCGGCATCTGCGGCTCGGATCTGCATTATTATGAACACGGCGCGGTGGGTGATTTCAAAGTGCGCGAGGCGATGGTACTCGGCCACGAAGTGGTGGGTGTGGTGGAGAAATCGGATACCCCGCGTTTGCAGCCTGGTCAGAAAGTGGCGCTGAACCCGAGTAAGCCGTGCAAAGCCTGCAAATACTGTCTTTCCGGCGACGAAAATCAGTGCACCACCATGAAATTCTTCGGCAGCGCGATGTATTTCCCGCACATCAATGGCGCGTTTACGCAGTATAAGATCGTCGACAGCAACCAGTGCATTCCTTACGACAATCAGGTCAGTGACCGTCTGATGGTGTTCGCCGAGCCGCTGGCCGTCGCCATTCATGCCGTCAATCAGGCAGGCGATATTCATGGCAAAACGGTGTTTGTTTCCGGCGTCGGTCCGATCGGTTGCCTGATCGTGCTGGCGGCGAAAGCCAAAGGCGCCGCGCAAATCGTGGTGACGGACCCGAGCGAACGTTGCCGCACGCTGGCACTGGCGGTGGGTGCAGGTAAAGCGCTGGACGCCGCACAGGGTGATTTCAGTGAATATCAGGCGGAGAAAGGCTTTTTCGATGTCTCCTTTGATGCCTCCGGCCATCCGTCTTCCATCCGCCGTTGTCTGGAAGTGACCCGCGCGCGCGGCACGCTGGTTCAGGTCGGCATGGGACCGGTGGTGAATGAATTCCCGCTGATGATGCTCATTGCCAAAGAAATTAACTGGGTCGGCAGCTTCCGCTTCACCGAAGAATTCAACACGGCGGTCGAATGGCTGGCGAACAAAACTGTCGATCCGATGCCGCTGCTGTCGGCGGAATTCCCGCAGGAAAGCCTGGTGGAAGCGCTGGAATACGCCCTGGATAAATCCAAAGCCTCGAAAGTGCAACTGGTTTTCTAACCGGGTCTGCAATACCAGTCACAATATCAAAACACCGTTTCATTTTATTATGTCCTCTGATTTTTATCCTCAGAGGACATTTGCATTATGGTAAAGGACAACGCGAAAAAGCAGGTCGCTCTGCTGCTGGCCGACGGATTTGAAGAAGGTGAAGCGGTAATTGTGCTCGATATTCTCGAGCGGCTGGAGATTCAGGTCACCACATTAGCCTGCCAGAAAAGCCTGACGCTGCGCACCTATCACGGCATTCAGATGCAGGCCAACGAACTGCTGTCCGCGCAGGGGGATCGTTTATTCGATGCCGTCGTCATGCCCGGCGGGCCGGAAGGTTCAGTGGCGCTGGCGGCCAGTAAAGAGGTGGTGGAATTTGTCCGCCGTCATGACAACGCCGGGAAACTGATTTGCCCGCTGTGCTCCGCTGCCGCGCGCGTACTCGGCGGAAACGGGCTGCTGAAAGGTCGTCGCTATGTCTGTTCCGGCGATTTATACAAAGACGTGAAAGACGGCGTTTACCTCAATCAGTCGTTTGTAGAAGACGGCAACTTACTCAGCGGCAAAGGATTAGGGCTGGCGTTTGATTTTGCGTTTCAGCTTGCGTACCGCCTGACCGGCGATGCTGAAACGACCAATTTCCAGGCCGACCATATCGACTATCACCACTGGCGCGCCGATCAGAAGCTTTGATCAAAAAATTCTGAACCGACGGCGGATGGCGAAGGTCGTCCGCCCTGGTCAGCATCATGTCCGTTTTTGGCATTCTTCTCATTTCAATTCAGGCGCACACTGGCTTCACACTCACCAGATGGAGTCCGGAAATGACCCAAAGCGCCCTGTTAAATATCGACGTTCAACGTTCCTTCGAACATAAAGACTTCTGGCAGCAGGATGATTTACCGGCTTTCAGCGCAGCCTTAACCCGCCTGATTGATGGTTGTCAGGCCCGCAACGTGCCGGTTATCGACGTGTTTCACGTCAATCCTGATGGCGACTTTTCGCTGGCTTCCGGTCTGGTCACGCCGATGACGTTCCTCACACACCAGCCGCAACATGTCGTCCATAAACACGTCCACAATGCCCTGACGGAATCCGGCCTCGACGGCTGGCTGCGCGATAAAGGCATCACGCATCTGATTATCGCCGGTATGCGTACCGAGCAGTGCTGCGAAACCACGGCCCGCGTGGCGTCCGATCTCGGCTATTCAGTGACTTTTGTCACCGAAGCAACACTGACGTTCCCGATGACCCACGCCAGCGGACTCACGCTGAGCGCGCAGGAGATCAAATTGCGTACCGAACTGGTGCTCGACGACCGCTTTGCCACCCTCACCGACGTGACCGGTGCGCTGGCGGAACTTGACCGCGTTGTGTGAAGATAGCGTTTTCCCCTGCGGACGGATGAAGCACTATGCAGCGAAATGTCTACTTTGTGACGCTCCCCGGCGTGATGTCGTTAGATCTCACCGGCCCGGCGGAAGCGCTGCGCCTGAGCGGGCAATTCCGGCTGCACTACATCGGGCCGCAGCCGGAAGTCATGATGTCTACCGGCCTGATGGTCAGCCATTTACAGCCACTGCCGCAAAGCCTGCCAGAGGGCAGCATTCTGATCATGCCGGGCGTGGCGGAATCCGCTGAAAACTTCAGCTCAATGGTGGCGCAGACGACCTGCGACTGGCTGCATCAGCAGAAAAGCGCCATTGAAGCGGGGAATTTAACGCTGGTGTGTATCTGCTCCGGCAGCCTGCTGGCCGGAAAAGCCGGGCTGCTCGACGGCTATCAGTGCACGACACATCACGACGTGATCGGGCAGTTGCGCCAGCAGGTACCCGCCGCACAGGTAAAAGATAACCGGATATTTGTTGAAGACCGTTCCGTGCTGACCAGCGCGGGCATCAGCGCCGGTATCGATCTGGCACTGCACCTGATCGCCACGCATCTGGGGCCACAGGCGGCGCTGGATGTCGCCCGCGAAATGGTGGTCTATTTTCGTCGTGGCGGTGATGATCCGCAACTCTCTCCGTGGCTGCGTTACCGTAATCATCTGCACCCCGCCGTTCACCGCGCACAAAATCTGATGGCCGCCGAACCGGAATCCGCCTGGCAGGTGGAAGAGGTCGCTGCCAGAGCGCACATCAGCGCACGCCACCTCACCCGTTTGTTCCGCCAGCATCTGGGTATCAGCGTGCGTGACTACCACGAGCAACTGCGTATCGCCGTGGCGCAACAGCGCCTTCAGCAGGGATCAGGCATCGAAAAAGCCGCCCTCGCCGCCGGATTTTCGTCCGCAAGACAATTGCGCCGTGCGCAGGAGCGGTGGCGTTAAAGGGATTCAGCTCACCCAATTCCGCCGGTCTATTTTCCCCAACCCCATCGCCAGTAATAATCCGCCACCCAGTCCGCAGATAAACAAAAAGGCGATGTTCAGCAGCGGATATTGCGGAAAGTCGAGATGCTGGCTGCGCAGGCCAATGATGATCAGTGCATGAAAGCCGTAGATGGCCAGGGAATGACGGGAGATCAGGGCAAATCCCGGCAGCATGCGGTGTGTCAGCGCGTTTTTGAACACCACGAACAGCGCGATGGCGGAGATAAACACCAGCGGGCCGCTGTAGACGTAAAAAGTGTCGGCGAAATTCTGGTTAATTTGCATCTGCCGGTACGTACCCGTGGCAATCGCCAGCGTGCTGAGGATAAACAGGGCGCTGGCGGTAAGCGTGATTACCATTTTTTCAGTATTGAGCTGGCTGATGGCGCGGCCCATCAGGGCGTAAAGCACGTAATAGAAGGTATCGCCACTGATGTATAAATCCAGCGGCAAAAGATGGATTTTCTGCCATGTCACGGCAGGCAGTTGCGGATTCGCCAGGACGCCAAGCAATGTTCCGGCGATCAGCAGGTATCTGCCGGATACGGCTTTAACGTTAATCAGCGGGGAAATCAGGTAAATCACGATAATGGCGTAGAAAAACCAAAGATGGTAAAACACCGGTTTTTCCACAATCAGACGCAAAGACGGCCAAAATCCTATTTTTGTCATGGTGAGGATATACATCAGCGAGACGGCGCTGTAGAACAGCAAACATAATGTGACGCGCCAAAAATGCCGTTTTTGCGCACTTTTTTCACCCAAAAATAGCGCACCGGAAATCATAAAGAACAGCGGCACACAGACGCGCGAGGCGGAATTGAGCAGGTTTGCCACTGTCCATTCAGCGGTATGGACCGCAGCGAAATTGACCACCAGCGAGGTGCTGGCGTGGATCATCACCACCATCATGCAGGCGAGCGCACGCAGATTATCTATCCAGCTGATTTTTTGGCTCATTCCCTGCAATTTCCTTCTTACCGATGGTTGTTGGCAGCGTAGCCAGCTTTTGGAGGGCTAACAAGGCAAAAGTGCCGTTCTCAGATTGTGCTGAACGTGAATCTGAAGATTGCGTTGCGCTCAAATAATCGGCAAAATAGCCAGCATTACTGCCTCGCTTGCGAAACCCGCCCGGACAGTCTCTTATTTTCTGCTAATTTTCAACCGATTAGCCTTACGTCTGTGAATAACTAAAATGCATAATTCTCCAAATACTGCGTCCCTTCTGGGTCGGCAGGCGCTTTTGTTCCCTCTGTGCCTGGTGCTGTTCGAATTCGCGACTTATATCGGTAACGATATGATCCAACCGGGCATGCTGGCCGTCGTGGCTAATTTTAATGCCGGGGAAGAATGGGTGCCAACATCCATGACCGCTTATCTGGCTGGCGGCATGTTCCTGCAATGGCTGCTCGGGCCACTGTCAGACAGACGCGGGCGTCGTCCGGTCATGCTGGCGGGCGTGAGCTTTTTCATCATCACCTGTCTGGCCATTTTGTTCGTACAAAACATTGAACAGTTTATGGTGATGCGTTTCCTGCAAGGCATCAGCCTGTGCTTTATCGGCGCGGTCGGCTATGCCGCGATACAGGAATCCTTCGAAGAATCGGTGTGTATTAAAATCACGGCCATGATGGCGAATGTCGCGCTGATTGCCCCGCTGCTCGGGCCGCTGGCCGGTGCGGCGCTGATCCACGTTGCCCCGTGGCAGTCGATGTTTGTAATTTTCGCCGTGCTCGCCGCTATCGCGCTATGGGGACTGTGGAAATCGATGCCGGAAACAGCTTCCCGGCTTGGTGAACCGTTCTCGATGCCAAGCCTGCTGCGCGATTACAAGCACGTGCTGAAGAACCGTCAGTTCGTATGCGGCGCGCTGGCGATTGGTTTTGCCAGCCTGCCGCTGCTGACGTGGATTGCACAGTCGCCGGTGATTTTAATCAGCGGCGAAGGCTTAGCCGCTTACGATTATGGCCTGTTACAGGTGCCGATTTTCGGCGCACTGATTATCGGTAACGTTACGCTGGCGCGCCTGACGGGCAAACGTACCGTCGAATATCTGATTAAACTGGGCGCAGGCCCGATGGTGGTCGGTTTGCTGATCGCCGCGGTGGCTACGATGTTTTCTGCGCATGCCTATCTGTGGATGACCGCCGGTCTGAGCCTGTATGCGTTCGGAATTGGTGTGGCGAATGCCGGTTTGTACCGCCTGACGCTGTTCTCCAGCGACATGAGCAAAGGGACTGTCTCCGCCGCCATGGGCGTTATCAGCATGATGATTTTCACGGTTGGGATTGAGCTGGCAAAAGTGGCTTATGTCGAAGGCGGTGCGGGGATGTTTAACATGTTCAACCTGATCAGCGGCCTCGCCTGGCTGGCGCTGGTGGTGGTTTTCCTGCGCAGCCGTCAGGTGGTGCTGCCGCCGAACAGCGTGGTGTGATTTCGATCTGAGTCGCCTGCAAAACCCCCTCCCCGCCTCCCCCTTCGCAGGGGGAGGAGTAAAAACGCCGACCTGCTCCCTCCCCTGCGAAGGGGAGGGCTGGGGTGGGGTATTAATGGCAACTCAGAATCAGAAAAGCCCCATCGGTTTACTCGAATAACTCACCAGTAAACATTTCGTTTGCTGATAGTGATCCAGCATCATCTTATGGGTTTCGCGCCCGATACCGGATTGTTTGTAACCGCCGAATGCCGCATGTGCCGGATAGGCGTGATAGCAGTTGGTCCAGACACGGCCAGCCTGAATGTTGCGCCCCATATGATACGCCACGTTGCCGTCACGGCTCCAGACACCCGCCCCCAGCCCGTACGCCGTATCGTTGGCGATTTGTAACGCCTCATCCATATCTTTGAATGTCGTTACCGCCAGCACCGGTCCGAAAATTTCTTCCTGGAAGACGCGCATGTTGTTTTTACCCAGCAAGATGGTCGGTTGCAGGTAATAACCCTCGTTCAGCGAACCTTCAAGTTTCTTCTTCGCACCGCCGGTCAGGACTTCCGCGCCCTCATTTTTACCGATTTCGATGTAATCCAGAATGGTTTTCATCTGTCCGGCAGACACCTGCGCGCCCATCTGGGTTTCCATATCCAGCGGGTTACCGGTTTTGATCGCTTCCACGCGTTTGATTGCCCGTTCCATAAAGCGTTCGTAGATGGACTCCTGCACCAGCGCACGGCTCGGACAGGTACAGACTTCGCCCTGATTGAAGGCAAACAGCGCGAACCCTTCCAGCGCTTTGTCGAAGAATTCGTCCTCTTTATCCATCACGTCGGCGAAGAAAATATTCGGCGATTTACCGCCCAGTTCCAGCGTAGCCGGGATCAGGTTTTGTGCAGCATAGCCGGCGATCCGCTGGCCGACTTCCGTCGAACCGGTGAAAGCGACTTTGGCGATACGTTTGGAGGTCGCCAGATATTCGCCGATTTCCCCGCCCGCGCCGTTGACCACGTTAATGACGCCAGCAGGCAGAATGTCCTGCACCAGTTCCATCAGCAACAGAACCGACAGCGGCGTCAGTTTGGCCGGTTTGAGTACGATGCAGTTACCAGCCGCCAGCGCCGGTGCCATTTTCCAGCACGCCATCAGCAGCGGGAAATTCCACGGGATAATTTGTGCCACCACGCCCAGCGGTTCGTGGAAATGATAGGCCACGGTTTCGCTGTCGATTTCGCTGATCCCGCCTTCCTGTGCGCGTACGCAGGAGGCGAAATAACGGAAATGGTCGATGGCTAACGGCACGTCTGCACCACTGGTTTCGCGGATCGGTTTGCCGTTATCCCAGGTTTCGGCATTTGCCAGCAGTTCAAGATTTTGTTCCATGCGATCGGCGACTTTCAGCAGTAAGTTTGCACGCTGCTGCACCGGCATTTTTCCCCATGCGTCTTTGGCTTGATGGGCGGCATCCAGCGCCAGATCGACGTCATCGGTGCTGGAACTGGCCACTTTACACAGCACTTCGCCGGTAACCGGCGTCAGGTTGTCGTAATACTCTTTTTTTACCGGCGCGACCCATTCACCGCCAATAAAGTTGTCGTATTGTTTTTTGAGTTTCAGCGGGAAACCGTATTCTTCCGGTTTGACGGCATGAGGATTTTTATCATAGGCCATGATGGAACTCCTTTATGCAACAGGGATTAGCAGAGCGCTGCACAAAGCTTAGGCTTTAAAAATCTCACTGGCAGATTGTAAAGAGAAGTCTTCGAGCGGCCTCACACCTTTTTCGCTGCAAAGCTGGCGTTACCACTTCCGGGGGGTGTGGTGCGCGCAAAACTCTCGCGCTGGAACAGGCGTTCAACCAGTTTTACCAGTTCGGGATGCTCGACACACCAGCCCGGCGCAATACGCCGGAAGTTGAGATAGCCCAGACAACAGGCGACGGCAATATCGGCCACGTTGAGGCTTTCAGAATTGAGCAATGTACGGTTTGCCGCATGCTTTTCCAGCGCATCCAGCCCGCGCAACAGTTTTTCCCGCTGGCGCAAAACCCAGGCTTCGTTACGTTTATCCGCATCGCGGCGGCCTTCCAGCACCAGCGCCACGGCAGCATCAGTGACGCCGTCGGCCAGCGCTTCAATTTGCTTCACGCGTAACGCTTCCAGCGGCTGCCACGGCAACAGCGTGGGCGCGACATTCATCAGTTCGATGAACTGCACAATGATCGGGGAATCATAGAAAATTTCGCCATCATCGGCGACCAGCGCGGGGACTTTTCCGAGAGGATTGTACTGCGTGATTTTGCAGCCAGGTTCGTGGGGGGTGTCATTAATGAAATCAAACGGGATGCCTTTTTCCAGCAACATCACCGAAATTTTGCGTACATACGGGCTGGTATAACTGCCGATCAATTTCATCAGACCCTCCTCGTTTTCGCCGGAACCTCTTTTAAAGCTAGCAGCCATGCCGGGGTTTACCAGTCACGGCTGCCAGATTAACAGGTTACCCGGCGGGAAACAGGAACGGGTTGATGCCGCTGCCGGAAAATCCTTTATCTTCCATCCGGTCATCGAGCAGCAGCGTGGCGAGGTCGTCCGCCACGGCGTCTGCCTGCGGATCTTTATCCTGATAAATCACTTTCAGGTACGCGCCGCAATCGTCACAGGCTTCGGCTTTCACCGTCGCCTGCTCATCGTCGATAGACCAAAGGTTCAGATGCTCCATTTCATCACAGTTGCTACATTTGGCGCGCACCACATGCCACTGGCTTTCACACAGATTGCAGTGCAGATAGCGCAGGCCACCGGCATTGATCACCGCAGACACAGGAATACTGCCGCAGACCGGGCAGAACTGACGATTTTCGCCATAATCCGCCCGCCCGACACCCCGCAACTGCGCCGCCATCTGCGCCCAGTACAGCGACAATGCGGCCCAGATAAACGGGGCTTCATCGGCCGGAACGTGTTTGAAATCCTGATTCAGCAACTGCGTCGCCATCATTTCCCGCTGCAGGCTCGGGGAATGTTCGAGGCGCTCAAGTACGCCGGACACCGGCTCTGATGCGCCATGTTTGAGCACCAGGATCAGCGCATCCAGCAAGGTCAGCCAGTGCGGCGTGCGCGGAAACAGACGGCAGTCGAGTGGCGGTTTACCGGCCGCTTTTTCTAATTCGCCACTCAGGTCGATACTGAGCGGAAACTCTTTCAGCACGCGCTGCTGGGCGTCGCAAATCGCCGCAGCAAAGTTCAGATATCCGTCGAGCGGGCTGTTTTCAGCCAGCGCGCGCAGACGATCGGCGCGGCGCTGATACCGTGTTTTCAGGTTGGCGAACAGTACCGGCGGGATGTTCCCCGCCGTGGTTTTACCGTCTGTCAGTTCGTCCTGTTGAACAATCTGGATGCTCATCCGGCTTTCCTCTTATCTTGTTCTTTTTTCAGCTCTTCAGCACGCACCTGACGATACCAGCGCGGATGGTGATACTTCGCCCATGACGCGGGCACTTTGCCGCCGGTCATGGCCGAAATCGACCCTTTCGCCCAGGTCGCCGCGTAGACGTGCATGATGATCACCAGAATCAGGCCAATACCGGCCAGTGAATGCACCAGCAGCGCCAGACGGATCAGCGGTATCGGGAAGTAACCAGCAAACCACGGACGCCAGATCATGACGCCGCTCACCATCAGCAGCACAAGGCAACTGATCGCCGCCCAGAACACGCATTTCTGGCCGAAGTTATAGCGGCCTGTGTCGCCGACTTCATGATTGGTCAGCACTTTGCCGATATTTTTCGCCCACACAATGTCATCTTTTTCCGGCAGGTTGTGCTTCCAGTAGCGGAAGAACATACCGAGGAAAGAGACGAACATCACCACGCCGAAAAACGGATGCAGGATACGCGCCAGTTGCGGGGTGCCGTAAACGTTCATCAGCCAGTTAAACGACGGGAAAAAGAAGCCGATGCCGCTGAGCGCGAGCGTCACAAAACAAAACGCCACGATCCAGTGATTGAGACGTTCCACCAGATTATAGCGCTGGATTAACTTCTCTTTTTTCATGAGCGTTTCTCCTCATCGTCATGTTTATCTTCCCCTTCCGTATGCTCTTCCTCTTTCACGTAATTCGGCCCCACGCCGAGGAAGTGGAATGCCGCCGCGGCGAAGGTCACTGCAAAGCCGACGGCGGCCAGCGGTTTCCAGACACCTTTCCACAAGGTAACCGCCGCGCTGATGGCCGGATCTTTTGGCAGGCCGTGATACAGCTCAGGATTGTCGGCGTGATGCAGCACGTACATCACGTGCGTGCCGCCAACGCCCTGCGGATCGTATAAACCGGCATGTTCAAACCCGCGGCCTTTCAGCTCGCTGACGCGTTCTGCAGCCAAATCCTGCATCGCGGTTTTAGTGCCAAAATGAATCGCACCTGTCGGGCAGGTTTTCACACAGGCCGGTTCCTGGCCGACGCTCACACGGTCAACGCACAGCGTGCATTTGTAGGCACGGTTATCCTGTTTGTTGATGCGCGGAATGTTGAACGGGCAACCGGCGATGCAGTAACCGCAGCCGATGCAATGTTCTGACTGAAAATCGACGATGCCGTTGGCGTACTGCAAAATCGCGCCTTCCGCCGGACAGGCTTTCAGGCAGCCCGGATCGGCGCAGTGCATGCAGCCATCTTTGCGGATCAGCCATTCCAGCTTGCCGTTTTGTTCCACTTCGGAGAAACGCATCACCGTCCAGGATTTCGCACTGAGATCCATCGGGTTATCGTAAACGCCGGTATTAAACCCGACGTCATCGCGCAGGTCGTTCCATTCGGAACAGGCGACCTGACAGCCTTTACAGCCGATGCAGGTGGTGACATCGATGAGTTTCGCCACTTCCTGCTGATGATCACGGGCACGCGGCGCTGGCGTGAACCCGTTGGTTGCGGACTTACGAAGTATGTCCTGTGATTGCATTGCCATAATTCGCCTCCGTTAGACCTTTTCCACGTTAACCAGGAACGCCTTAAACTCCGGCGTTTGCGAGTTAGCGTCACCGACTGACGGCGTCAGCGTGTTGGCTAAATAACCTTTACGCGTTGCGCCTTCAAAACCCCAGTGGCAAGGGATGCCAATGGTATCAACGTGCTTACCGTCGATGGTCAGTGGCCGGATGCGTTTGGTCACCACGGCTTTCGCCACGATGAATCCGCGCTTCGAAGACACTTTCACTTCATCGCCCTGCGCAATGCCCTTCGAGGCGGCCAGACCTTCGCCGATCTCGATAAACTGTTCTGGCTGCGCAATGGCGTTCAGCAACGCGTGTTTGGTCCAGTGGCGGAACAATTCGGTGATCGAATAGGTGGTCGCCACATACGGGAAGTCTTTGGCGGTGCCCATATTCGGCAAATCGCTGGCAAAAATGCGCGCGACCGGATTGGAAATCACCGCCGGATGCAACGGGTTGGTGCCAATCGGTGATTCGATCGGTTCGTAATGCTCAGGGAACGGGCCGTCGGCCATTTTGTCAGTGGCGAATAAACGGCCGACGCCTTCCTGTTGCATGATGAATGGCCCGACACCGGACCCCGGCGCGGCGGTGCTGTAATCCGGGACATCAAAACCAATCCACTTCGCGCCATCCCAGCGGATGATTTCGCGTTTCGGATCCCACGGCTGGCCCTGCGGATCAGCGGACGCACGGTTATACAGAATGCGGCGGTTGAGCGGCCAGCACCACGCCCAGCCGGACGTACAGCCCAGACCGGAAGGATCGGCGTTATCGCGGCGCGCCATCTGGTTACCGGCTTCCGTCCAGCTTCCCGTGTAAATCCAGCAGAAACTGGCGGTGCTGCCGTCATTTTTCAGATGGGCAAACGTCGAAAGTTGCTGGCCTTTTTTCGCCAGCAGATTGCCCTGGTCATCATGAATATCAGCCAGCGCTTTGCCGTTGGCTTCGCGGGCGATTTCTTCCGGCAGCGGGTCGAGCGGATCCTGATAATCCCACGCCATATTCATTACCGGCAGCGGATTGGCACCGCCCTCTTTCTGGTACAGCTCACGCAGTTTCATAAACAGACGGGCGATAATTTTGCCGTCGTGCAGCGCTTCACCCGGTGGCTCAGAGGCCTGGAAGTGCCATTGCAGCCAGCGACCGGAGTTCACAATCGAACCGTTTTCCTCTGCAAAACAGGAAGACGGCAGACGGAACACCTCGGTCTGAATATCGGCGGTCTGCACGTCGTTCATTGCACCGTGGTTTTGCCAGAAGTTTGAGGACTCAGTCACCAGCGGGTCGATCACCACCATATATTTGAGTTTCGAGAGTGCACGCGAGGATTTGTTTTTGTCCGGGAAGGCCGCCAGCGGGTTGAAGCCCTGCACGATATACCCGTTCAGCTTGCCTTCGGTCATCAGCTCGGCCTGTTGCAGCACGTCGTAGCTTTTGTCCCATTTCGGCAGCCAGTCAAAGCCCCAGTCATTTTCCGCCGTGGCGTGATCGCCCCAGAAGCTTTTCATCATACTGACGAAAAAGTTCGGCGTGTTTTTCCAGAAATTGACCTGTCCATCCACCAGCGGTGCGGGCGTAATCTGATGCAGATAATCAGTGAAATTAGTCTGTTTTTCCGACGGCAAAGGCATGTAACCCGGCAGATTCAGCGACAGCAAACCGAGGTCGGTATAGCCCTGAATATTGGAGTGACCACGCAGGGCATTCACGCCGCCGCCCGGCATACCAATGTTGCCAAGCAGCAACTGGATCATCGCCGCACAGCGGATGGTTTGTGCGCCGCCGGTATGGTGCGTCCAGCCCAGCGCATACAAAATGGTCGAGGTTTTATCGCGCGCGCAGGTTTCCGCCAGAATGGAGCTGATCAGCAGGAAATCTTCTTTCGAGGTACCGCACAGACGTTCCACCAGTTCCGGCGTGTAACGGGAAACATGCTCTTTCAGCAAGTTCCAGACACAGCGCGGGTCCTGCAACGTTTTATCCTGTTTCGCGAAGCCTTTTTCATCCAGCTGATAGTGCCAGCTTTCTTTGTTATAGGATTTTTTCGCCGCGTTAAAACCGCTGAAAAGACCGTCGTTGAATTCATAATCTTCACGTACCAGCAGGCTGGCATTGGTGTATTCCAGGACGTATTCGGTCTGAATTTTATTGTGGGTGATCAGATAATTGATCATGCCGAGCAGGAAGGCCGTGTCAGAACCAGCGCGAATCGGCGCGTAGATATCGGCCACCGCAGCACTGCGGTTAAAGCGCGGATCGACGACGATGACTTTGGCGTTATTTTTGGTTTTGGCCTCAATCACCCATTTGAATCCGACCGGATGCGCTTCTGCCGCATTTCCGCCCATAATTAAAATCACATTGGCGTTTTTGATGTCGACCCAGTTGTTCGTCATCGCACCGCGACCAAAGGTTGGCGCTAATGCCGCCACGGTCGGGCCATGACACAGACGGGCCTGACAGTCGATCGCCACCATACCCAGCGCGCGGGTGAATTTCTGATCCAGCAGACCGGTTTCATTACTGGCCGCAGAAGAACACAGCATGCCGGTGGTCAGCCAGCGGTTGACCGTCACGTTGTTTTCATTTTTCTCGACGAAGTTGGCGTCGCGGTCATCTTTCATCAGGCGGGCGATACGGGAAATCGCCTCGTCCCACGTGATGCGCTGCCATTTATCGGAACCGGGAGCGCGGTATTCCGGATATCTGAGACGGCCTTCGCTGTGGATGTAATCCAGCACGCCTGCGCCTTTCGGGCACAACGAGCCACGACTGACCGGATGATCGGCGTCACCCTCTACGTGGAAGATATTTTCAGTGACGTTTTTCGCGCCATCGCCCTGGCTGTAAATCAGTATTCCGCAACCTACGGAACAGTAAGTGCAGTTGTTGCGGGTTTCACGGGAGCGAAGCAGTTTGTATTGGCGGGTTTCCGCCAGCGCCATGGTAGGAGTAAATCCTAATAATGCCGCCGTGGTGCCGGCCATACCACCCGCACATATTTTGAATAATTGTCTTCTGCTGACTTGCATGAAAGACTCCTTCCCATCATCTGTTAACACATTGCTTTTCAAATTGGCGCTTTCCGCAGCTGATGCGGAAGCGTTAAAATTAAAGCCAAGTACCCATAGTTTTTGTACGGCTTATGTAGCCGGAATGTTTATAAGGTTATTGCTAATGGATGTCCATCAAGTAAACGAACTGGGCGAAAAAGATGACAAAAAAGTGACTCAGATCATCGGAGCCAGCCAAAAAACGGTGATGCAGCGCGCACATCTCAATGAGCCGGAAGATGACTGGATTGCTCAGGAAGTGCCCGTTGCGCTGGTTTATAACGGCATTTCGCATGTGGTCATGATGGCTTCACCGAAAGATCTGCACGCCTTTGCGCTGGGCTTTTCGCTGTCAGAAGGGATTATTGAATCGGTCAGTGATATTTACGGGATGGAGGTGACACCAAACTGTAACGGGATTGAGGTTAACATCGAATTATCGAGCCGCCGTTTCGCCGGGCTGAAAGAACGCCGCCGCGCCATGGCGGGCCGTACCGGGTGCGGCGTCTGCGGCATCGAACAGTTAGGCGATTTATTCCGCCCGCTCGCGCCGCTGCCGTTCAGTCAAACCTTTGATCTGGCAAATCTGGACAACGCGCTGCACCAGCTGAAATCCGTGCAGGAAATCGGCCAGCTCACCGGCTGTACCCACGCCGCCGCGTGGATCACGCCGGAAGGTGAATTACTGGGTGGCTGCGAAGATGTGGGCCGTCATGTGGCGCTCGATAAAATGCTCGGTATGCGTGCCAGACAAAACGACTGGATATCCGGCGCCGCGCTGGTATCAAGCCGCGCCAGCTATGAAATGGTGCAGAAAGCCGCGATGTGCGGCATCGAAATCCTGTTTGCCGTCTCCGCCGCCACTACGCTCGCAGTCGACGTTGCCGAAAAATGCAATCTGACGCTGGTCGGTTTCAGTAAACCGGGACGGGCAACGGTGTATACGCATCCGCAGCGGTTACGTTAACTCTCTCTAAGCACCGCGTGCCTTTAGACAATTTAGGATTGTTTGCGGTTATCTGGTTCTAAGCCCCGTATAACAGGCGCTTACGAGTACCCGCACAAAGCATGGAGCATAGATAATCATTTTCAATATCATTTAATTAACTATAATGATCCGACTGATTACGCGGTGCTCACAATGACGGTGCCGCCCTACACTATGGAGACGATGAACATGAGTTATTCACTGCCATCACTGCCTTACGCATACGACGCACTCGAACCGCATTTCGACAAAGAAACGATGGAAATCCATCATACTAAACATCACCAGGCTTACGTGAACAACGCTAACGCTGCGCTGGAAAGCTTGCCGGAACTGGCTGCATTGCCGGTTGAAGAACTGATCACCAAACTGGATCAGGTTCCTGCAGACAAGAAAGTTGCACTGCGTAACAACGCAGGCGGCCACGCTAACCACAGCCTGTTCTGGAAAGGCCTGAAAACCGGCACCACCCTGCAGGGCGAACTGAAATCTGCGATCGAACGCGATTTCGGCAGCGTTGACGCTTTCAAAGAAACTTTTGAGAAAGCAGCGACCACTCGTTTCGGTTCAGGCTGGGCATGGCTGGTGCTGAAAGACGGCAAACTGGCGGTTGTTTCTACTGCTAACCAGGACAGCCCGCTGATGGGCGAAGCCATTTCCGGCGCTTCCGGTTACCCGCTGCTGGGCCTGGACGTGTGGGAACACGCTTACTACCTGAAATATCAGAACAAACGCCCTGATTACATCAAAGCCTTCTGGGCTGTTGTAAACTGGGACGAAGCAGCAAAACGTCTGGCTGAAGCGAAGTAATTTCGCCCTGCCGCCCTTCGCGGGCATGATGATGTTTTCGCCAATGGCGGGTCAGTGACCCGCCTTTTTTATGTCCTGAATTTGTATGCATGATCACTGTTTTACAGCGAATTATTCTTCCGTTTCCCACCATTATTAGACCCCGCTCGCATTAATCAAAAATACGCCACAGATCCTATAAAGTTTATTAAACAACCTACCGATAGATTGTTCACAAAGGCGTCACAAAAACGCATGTCTATTTAAAAGGGATGTTTGACGGAGAATGATTATGAGTAACGGATCGGGTCTTTCGCAGTGGATGAACAATCTCAAGGTCGGCACCAAACTGGGTCTGGGTTTCGGGCTGGTGCTTTTGATCGCGGCCGTCATTACCACTGCGGGAATGATTAAATTTAACGACATCAGTCAGCGTGCGGAAAAAGTCGATTTCAGTAATCAGATGAACGCATTACTCAATGATGCCCGCCTCAGCCGTACGCTTTATCAGCTCAATTACAATCCGGCATATCTCAAACAAAATCAGGACAACATTGACGCGCTGTCGCAACTGATTGAGCAGTCGAAAGACAAGCTGAAATGGGATGCCGCTGGGCAGGCAGAACTGGAGCAGGTGCCGGTAAAAATTCATGAATATCAGCAGGCACAAGCCGCATTTAAAGAAGCCGTCGACCGCAAAGATGCGGTACGCGCCAGCTGGAATCTTTCCGAAACCGAAGCCGTTGTGAAACGTTTACAAGATCAGCTGCGTGTGGAAGATGCCGATCCTTCCATTCGTCTTTCACTGGCCGAAGTCATTCAAAAACTGATCAACGTGCGTTATGACGTGCGCGGCCTGTTGCTCAACATCAACAAGGAATCGGAAGCCAGGCTGTTAAAGTCAATTGATGATACGCAGGCCAATGCTAAAAAGCTGAACGCATTACTGTTGCCGGATCAGCAGGCCACACTCGCCCCGCTGATGAGTGCGCTGGCGACCTATAAAGATCACGTTATGGCCTACATGCCGGCTTACGAAGATGAACAAAAGAACTCGCAGCTGCTGACAGTAAAAGCCGCTGAGATGAACACACTGGTCGCAAAAATATTCAAAAATGAACTGGATAACACGCATAAAGACATCAGTAATGCACAGATGATCATGATGGTGATTACGCTGATCGTAATGCTGGTGGGGATTATCATTGCATGGCGAATCACCCGCCAGATTGCCCAGCCGCTGCGCGATACGCTGAAAACGGCGGAGGCGATTGCGCGGGGCGATCTGACTGTCGCGCATCCAACCACACGTCGCGATGAGCTGGGTATGCTGATGAACGCGGTGTCCGCGATGAGCCAGAATCTCAGTACGATGATTTATGAAATCCGCTCCGGCGTTTCACAGGTTTCTCACGCGGCGGCTGAAATCGCCGCCGGGAATACCGATCTTTCCTCACGCACCGAACAGCAGGCCGCCGCGGTTGAAGAAACCGCCGCCAGCATGGAAGAACTGAGCGCGACGGTGAAACAGAACGCCGATAACGCCCATCACGCCAGCAAACTGGCCAGCGAGGCTTCAGGCACCGCAACGCTCGGCGGCAAACAAGTCGGCGAAGTGGTCGACACCATGCAGCAGATTTCCGGCAGCTCAAAACGTATCGCCGAAATTACGTCCGTCATCAACAGCATCGCGTTCCAGACCAATATCCTGGCGCTGAACGCTGCGGTTGAAGCCGCGCGTGCCGGTGAACAGGGTCGCGGATTCTCAGTCGTCGCCTCGGAAGTCCGCATACTGGCACAGCGCAGTGCGCAGGCAGCGAAAGAGATCGAAGGGCTGATTGCCGAGTCGGTTGAACGTGTTAACACCGGCGCGAAGCTGGTGGAAAATACCGGACGCACCATGCAGGATATCGTGAAATCCGTCTCGCATGTGCGCGATATCATGGGTGAAATCGCCTCTGCTTCTGACGAGCAAAGCCGTGGTATCAGCCAGATTTCGCAGGCGATTGTCGAAATGGACAGCACGACACAGCAGAACGCCGCGCTGGTTGAGCAGTCATCCGCTGCCGCCGATTCACTCGAAGATCAGGCCGCGACGCTGACGCAGGCAGTCTCGGTATTCCGCCTGGCCGATAACGGCGATATGCTGGCCGCACCGGCATCCGCCGCGCTGCGCCGTCCGGCCCTGCCGCTGCCAGTTCAAGGCAAAACCAGTCAGGATAACTGGGAAACGTTCTGACTGATGAACCTGCGCACCCCGCATGTGCGCAGGTATTCCTTCTACTCCCGCTGCCGAATGCAGGTTATGCTTGAGCGAGTGACATTTCAGCAGCGGAGAGCTTATGCATTATCCCGACGTGTACATCGGTACCATCGAGCATTATCCCGACTTTTCACCCAGTGCGATTGCCAAACGTCAGGTTGATGGCGCTGTCGCTCTGACGCCTCTCGGGCTGGAGAACGATCAGCAGGCCGAAAAGTCTTATCACGGTGGCGCTGACCGCGCGCTGTGTCATTTTCCCCGCGAGCATTACGCCTGGTTGCGCCAACAGTTTCCCGAAGAAGAGGACCGTTTTCATCCGCCTGCGTTTGGGGAAAACCTTTCGACACTCGGCATGACCGAAGATAACGTGTATATCGGCGATATTTTCCGCTGGGGCGACGCGCTGATTCAGGTCACGCAACCCCGTGCGCCCTGCTACAAACTGAACCATTTTCTCGACTGCAAAAACCTGTCGCCGCTGTTACAACAAAGCGGCCGCTGCGGCTGGTTATATCGGGTGGTCAGTACGGGGAATGTCAGTGGCGACCGGCCGCTGGAACTGCTGACGCGCAACAGTGAGGTGTCCGTCGCAGAAGCGATTTCTATCGCCTTCAACATGCCGTTTGATGAGGAACAGTATCGCCGTCTGATGTCTGCTGCAGGGATTTCAGCGAGCTGGAGTAAAACCATGCAGATGCGGCTGGTAAATCGCAAGATCGAGGATTTTGGGCGGAGATTGTTTGGGAAGTAAGAAACAGAACGGGTATGGCTGGAGGGGTTTTTCTTTGCTCCTCCCCCTGCGAAGGGGGAGGCTGGGAGGGGGTTATAAAGACAAAACCCGAGTCAAAGCACACTTCAACTCTTTGATTCTGCTTTAATACCCCACCCCAACCCTCCCCTTCGCAGGGGAGGGCGTGTTAGTTCAGAATTCTTTCTTAGCGAAACCGGTCACCGCTTTCAGGCCCATTTCGCGGCCCAGCGCAGTCATCGGGTGAACCACCACGATACCGCGAACGGTTTTCTTCAGCGTGCCCATATCAGCCTGTTCTTTCTTGGTGATTTCACGGCTGAACAGCTTTTCCAGCTTCTGCGCTTCGGTGCTGAGTTTTTTCTCACGCACTTCTTTTAAACGCGCGATCTCGGCAGCCAGTTTTTCTTTCTCTTCTTCGTGCTTAGCGATTAACTCAGCATTACCTGCCTGAATCACGGTCGCATCTTTGTGATTAAGTGCATCCAGCATGTCGCTGAGGCGTTTAATCTCGGCTTTTTCGACTTCTTTCATGGTTTCAGATCCGTTCATGCCGCAGCGGGCACGACTGTAAATTGGGAATAATAAACGTCAGTGTATCAGGAAGTGTGCGATTCTTCAGCTTGCTCCTGCGTTTCTGCCAGCCCCGGCGGCAAACCACACATCTCACACGCCCGCTCGCCAATGCGGATCATCGCCGAAATATAGCGGGTATCGAAAACATAACAGCACGATAAACGCAGGCCATTGGCGTAGCGACCGCTCGGTGAATACAGTTGTCCCGGCGTCATGCAGATTTTATCTTTCAGTAACTGGCGGAACAGCGTGACGCAATCGACGCCCGGCGGGAAATCCACCCAGATAACAAAGCCGCCTGCCGGTTGCGTGGCGCGGGTGCCCTGCGGGAAGTGACGGGCGATCAACGCGCGCGCCTGTTCCACCTGCGACGCGTAGCGTTTGCGTAAAACCCGCAGATGATGATCGTAACCGCCCGATTCCAGAAACAACGTCAGCGTTTGGGAAAGCAAGGCGGACTCTGCCATTGACGATACCGCTTTCAGTTTATGCAACTTATCGGCAAAGCGTCCGCCGTCCACCCAGCCGATGCGAAAATCAGGTGCCAGCGTTTTGGTAAAGCTGGTGCAAAACAGGATCCAGCCGTCCCGGTCAAAGGCTTTTACCGCTGGAGACAGCGTCGCGCCAAACTGAATTTCTGCGTAAAGCCCGTCTTCAATCAGGGGGACCTGGTGATCGTTCATCAGCCGCGCCAGCCGTTTTTTCGCCGCCAGCGGCATGGTAAAGCCCAGCGGATTTTGCGCCGTCGGCATGGCGATCACTGCATTCAGCCGTTTCTCGGTCAGCAGCATTTCCAGCACATCCAGCGACAGGCCGGTTTGCGGATCGGTGGGGATTTCCACTGCTTTCAGTCCGAGACTCGCCAGCATCGGCAGCAGATAAAAATAGGTCGGCGTTTCCAGCCCGATACTGTCGCCGGGTTTGGTGGTAACGCGCAATGCCAGCTGTAACGCCTCCATACAACCGTGCGTAATCGTGATATCCGCAGGCTCTAAAATCATGCCGAGCGTCAGTGCACGGCGCGCAATTTGCTGGCGTAACGCCGGGCTGCCCGGCGGCAGCGCGTATTGCCCGATCAGATTGGGCTGACGACGCAGCAGTGACGACATAATCCGCCCCAGTTTTCCGGTCGGGTAAAAATCGTTCGACTGCGGACAGGCCAGCGATAAGTTGGTGTAGGTGGGGTCAATTTGCGAGGCGAACACTTTGTCGATCAGATCCAGCACTTCATCTGCCGGTTCTGCCGCTGGCGTCTGCGGCTGTTCCTGCGGCTGATGGTCCAGCGCGGGCAACGCGGCACGCACATAAAAACCGGACTGCGGACGTGCCTCGATAAAGCCGCGATCTTCCAGCCGCCGGTAAGCAGCTACCACGGTGTTGATACTGACTGACCAGGTTTGTGCGCTGCGTCGCACGGACGGCAAACGACTGCCCGGTGCGAGTGTGCCACGGCGGATAGCGTCCGCCAGTTGTTCCGCCAGTTGGTTATATCGCGTGTCGCTGAAATCCGCTGTATCAGTCATGGTGTCAGTTCCGTGAAAAGTCATGGGTACAGTTTTTAGTTATGCTATCTGTAACCATAACAATAGCGTATTTCTGGTTCTGTTACCTTTCCTGTGCAGTGTTTACTCTGGTTATCTGGAAAACAGGGGATGCAGGAAAACAAAATGATCGATACCGCTTTTGTCAGTTACGTCACCGTGATGTCAATTACACCCGGCCCGAACAATCTGTTGCTGGCGGCTTCCGGGGTGAATTTCGGGCTACGCCGCAGCGTGCCGATGATGCTGGGAATTACGCTGGGCTGCGTGGTGCAGTGTGCGCTGATGACCTCCATGCTGGCGATTCTGCTGAGCTGGATGACTGTTGTGCGTCTGCCAATGGCGGCAGTGGGCTGTGCGTATCTGTTCTGGCTGTCGTGGAAAATTTACCGTTCCGGCTCGCCGAAAGAAGGCGCAAAACAGCAACCGATGAACATGATTAATGGCGCGTTATTTCAGGCAGTGAACCCGAAAGCGTGGCTGATGGCGACCAACGTGGCGATTCTGTTTACCCCGCCGGATGGCAACATGCTGCATCACACGCTGCTGATTTGTGTCGGCTTCGCGCTGATCAATCTGCCCTGCATTCTGGTGTGGGTCGTGATGGGTGACAGATTACGTCAGGCGCTACGTGTGGAATGGAAGCTGAAAATGTTTAACACAATCATGGGCGGCATGATGGCATTAACCGCGCTGTGGTTGCTGGTCGGCGAAGTGCGCCATGCGCTTAACTAAAACAAATCCCCAAAATAGTTCGGGTTGCAGGAAGGCGGCAAGTGATGGAGTCCCGATGAGCTTACTCATGTAAGTGATTCGGGTGACTGAACGCAGCCAACGCATCTGTGGCTCGAAGTATGACGGGGATTTATTTTTGCACCGGAGAAAGCCTGGAAGGCTGCTGATTACTGATGTGGGCGATCAGCCCTGTCACGGAAAGGACCATGGTGGAGCGAACGATTTGTTGATAGCGCTGACGTTGCATGGCGATCAGCGACTCGTCGGCTTCGCCCGGTTTCAGGAAAGTGGGCGCTGGCGGCAGTTCTGTCACGCAATGCAATTCACCGAACGGGCCGAGAATTTCATCATCGGTAAAACGATACTCTTCGCCGTCGTAATTCAGCTCTTCACGCAGCGCCATCAGTAATTCTGCATCTTCGTATTCATGACGGCTGATCACGCCCAGCGCATAAATCAGTTTGAGACGTACAGACAAATCACCGAGCGGTCCGGTGCCGGTCAGTAACGGTTCGACTGCATATTTCACCGCATAATCATCTTTACGGAAAACCTGCACCACCAGAATATCCAGCGCTTCGGCCAGTAACTCCACAGCGGTCATTAAAAAGCTGCGCACGGTTTTACCCGCATTAAGCTTTTCAAGTACACGGTTTTCAAACGCCTGAGCTTTTTCCATAGGGCTTACTTGCATTAAAGAGCCGATGCTGACAGCGCCCCTGGCGTCATCCATGATGCGCGCATGTCGGGCAGAAACATCCCGCCCGACAGGGCTTTCTTTGCCTGGTGTTGGCGAAATCAAAATAAACGCAGTATCAGTGCATCGATTCGTAGAGAGCGACGGCTTTCGCCACAACTTCGCCATCTTCTGGCAGACCTGAAATCTGGGCAAGGGCGGCTTTTGGCCCGACTTTCTCCAGCAATTCTACCAGTTCTTTAGCTTGCGGATCTTGCTCGCTGCGATAATGCATCGCGGCCGCAATCCCTCTCACCAGATTGTCGTTCGGCAAGCGATATTCCTGCGTGCCCAGCAAGGGTTTGATCAGACGATCACCCGCACTCAGTTTACGCAGTGGCTGACGGCCAACGCGCTCAACATCGTCATGCAGGTACGGGTTTTCGAAACGGGTCAGGATTTTTTCGATGTAAGCGAAATGTTTTTCCGGGTCAAAACCGTAACGGCGGATCAGCACTTCCCCGCTTTCTTCCATGGCACCGCGAACCACCAGACGCACTTTCTCGTCGAGGATCGCATCACGAATTGTCGCGTGGCCTGCCTGCTGGCCGAGATAGGCGGTGATGGCATGACCGGTGTTGAGGGTGAACAGTTTACGTTCAACAAACGCCATCAGGTTATCCGTCAGTTCCATGCCTGCGATTTCCGGCAATTCTCCTTTGAACTGGGTTTTATCCACAATCCATTCGCTGAAGGTTTCAACGGTGACTTCCAGCGGATCGGTGGTGCCCGCTGCCGCAGGGGGAACGATGCGGTCTACGGCGGAATCGACAAAACCGACGTGCGCTTCAACCCAGGCTTTTTCATCTTCCGGCAGGGCGTTGAATACGTGCTGTTTAAACTGGCTGGTACCGCGCACCATGTTTTCGCAGGCGATAATGTTCAGCGGCTTTTCGTTGCCTTGCTGATGACGCAGCACCAGACCTTTAGCGACGTTCGGCGCGATTTTTTCCAGCACGGTCGGACCGACGGCGGTGGTCACCAGATCGACTTCAGCGATCAGGTTGATTGCCTCCTGACCGGCGCTGTTCACGGCATTCACATTACTGACAGGCTCAACGGTGGCCTGTTCACCGACCACGTGCACGTCGTAACCTTTACGGCTGTTCAGCGCATCCAGTAAGGCAGGGCTGACATCCGCAAACGTCAGCTCAATCCCGGCATCAGCAAGTAATTTACCGATAAAACCGCGACCAATGTTACCTGCACCAAAATGTAATGCTTTCATAATATTTCCTTCAAATCGGGGGCCATACTTTATGGTAAAAAGCTTTGGGTAAAGCTGGGAGCCGCCCGGCTCCGAATCAACAAGCGGGTCTTTTATCAAGACCCGCTTAGTAACGCTCTACTGATTACTCAACCTTAGCCGCGAAGAATAGTCAGAACTTCTTCAACGCTGGTGGTGTTCGCCAGACGTTCGATAACACCTTCTTCGTCCAGCGCCGTGGTCAGTTTGGTGATCACGTTGATGTGCTCATTATTGCGCGCTGCGATACCGACGACCAGGCGTGCACGGTCATCTTCATCATCGCCCCAGCGGATACCCGCCGGATACTGGCAGAACACGATACCGGTTTTCAGCACGCGATCTTTCGCTTCGATGGTACCGTGCGGCACAGCGATGGATTCGCCCAGATACGTCGAGGTCAGCTGCTCACGAGCCAGCATCGCGTCGACATATTCTGCCTGAACATACCCGCCTTTCACCAGTTGTTCACCGGCAAAACGAATCGCGTCTTCTTTGGTCGCCGCGTTCAGGCCGAGGAAGATGTTGCTTTCGCTAATGCGGAACAGGTTTTCGTTTTCATTGTCAGTCACGATGCTGTCGCCCAGCGTGGTGGTCACTTTCTCTTTGTACTGGCTGGCTTTGTTCACTTCAACCAGACGTGAAGTCAGGTCCGTGTACAGGCCGCTGTCGAGGAAGTTGGTCAGCGAAATGTGCTGTGCGTGTGGCACCTGGCGCATGGCGCGTTCAGTCAGGTCACGGTGAGTAATCACCAGATCCACATCATCAGGCAGGTTGTTGATCGCGCTGTTGGTGACGCTGATGTTGGTCAGCCCGGCATCCTGCACTTTTTTGCGCAGCACACCGGCACCCATTGCGCTGGAACCCATACCGGCGTCACAGGCAACGATGATTTTACGTACGGTAGACAGGTCGCCCGCCACGCCTGCAACAGCAGGTTTGCCGCCTTTAGACTGGGCTTTCATATCCTGCATACGGCGTGTTGCTTCGTCCAGATCGTCGCCGTCTTTCGCTTTGGTGGTTTTCAGCAGGAAAGAAGAGATAACGAAGGACACCGCAAAGGCTGCCACGATAGCCGCGATGTTAGCGAAGTACGCACCTTTTGGTGTCATCGCCAGAACCGCCAGGATGGAACCCGGAGAAGCCGGAGACACCAGACCGCCGTTCAGCACAGTCAGGGTGAACACGCCAGTCATACCGCCCAGAATGACTGCCAGCAGCAGACGTGGGTTCATCAGAACATATGGGAAATAAATTTCGTGGATACCACCCAGGAAGTGGATGATTGCCGCACCGCCAGCTGATTGTTTAGCACTGCCACGACCGAAGAACATGTACGCCATCAGGACGCCCATACCCGGACCCGGGTTCGCTTCGATCAGGAAGAAGATAGATTTACCGGTTTCAGTCGCCTGCTGGATACCCAGCGGAGAGAAGATACCGTGGTTGATAGCGTTGTTGAGGAACAGGATTTTCGCCGGTTCAACAAAGATAGACGCCAGCGGCAACAGGTTATGAATAACCATGATGTGCACGCCTGCAGCCAGCACTTTAGACAGTGCTTCTACCAGCGGACCGATTGCCAGGAAGGCCAGAATGGCCAACAGCATACCGATAATACCGGCCGAGAAGTTGTTGACCAGCATCTCGAAGCCACTTTTGATTTTACCGTCAACCCAGCGGTCGAAACGCTTGATGCACCAGCCGCCCAGCGGACCTACAATCATTGCGCCGAGGAACATTGGCATATCCGCACCAACGATAACACCCATTACGGTGATTGCGCCGACCACACCACCGCGATCACCACCGACCAGACGACCACCGGTATAACCGATGAGCAATGGCAGAAGATAAGTGATCATCGGGCCAACCAGTTTCGCTAATGTTTCATTAGGGATCCAGCCGGTAGGAATGAACAGAGCAGTAATGATACCCCAGGCGATAAACGCGCCGATGTTGGGCATTACCATGTTACTCAGGAAGCGACCAAAGTTTTGAACTTTGATCTTAACGTCTGGTGAAAACATAAAACGCACCCCTATTGATACGCGCTGACAATAGAGCGCGTGATATCAGTTAATTATCGGTGACGGTTGTTTCGGTTTTTGTGCCACTGCTTTAAAAATCCGTCCGTCGAATTGCTGTCTGCGAGGCGGACTCTACCACGTGATTATAGGCCTCGCGTAGCCACCCGACAGCCCGTGACGCAGATCACACGTATACAGCCATCACCCCCTGCATTTTGGTGATCATCATCACAAAAACAGCCTGTAACCGAGCTACACTGACGATTATTTGAGCGCACCCCTGCCAAATATGTGACTTAAGTCACTTTTTGTTAACGAGTCTTTATCATTAAAACGTGATATTGATCACAAAGTATTTTTCGCCGGACTTGTGTATTTCGCTTAAAAAGCATTCAGACGTGTCTGAGGAAAGGAAAACTGAGTTTACGGGAGAGATGTTGAAAGAAAATTACAGGGGGAGCGGGTATCCGGAATACCCGCTTCTTCTTTAATCGGGGACAGGTTCATCACGAAGCTTATTAGTAACATTCAAAATCACTTTTGATTCAGAATCACCATAACTATCCAGATATTGTGGATCAACGTGATGGGAAGCAGGGATTTCATAAGAAATTGGCTTGCCTCTGTCATCTTTTCTCGGACGGCTATAACCGAAAAATTTTGTATACCGTCTCGGTGCCGTTCCCTCAAAATTCTCGAAAATAACCTTTTTAGTTTTATCCGTACTGTCGGCATGAGCTATCGAATCACCGTGAAGGTCTTCAGCCAGACTCTTGGCATAAGGTTCGATATAAACCACCCTCTTCAATCCAGCGGCAACAATATGTCGTGCACAGTTGTGGCAAGGATAAGTTGTGCAATAAAGTGTCTTATCACAAGTACTTGCATTCGCAAGACGCGCCATCGTAGTAATTGCATCCATTTCGGCATGAATAGCACGCGAGTATTCAATCAGGGACTTTATTTTTGGGGTTTTCATAATCTGTATTGCAAGTTCATTCGCCCGTGACGGATCACTACGGGCGATCACTGCTTCGACCTCACGCCTGACTAAATCCTTGTGCATATCACTATGGCAGCCATCGTTGTTATAACAGCGTTTATCGCTCTTGCTTTCACAGGAATAGAGCCCACCACCTGCAGCAGGTACATCGTTGCAGCCAGTGGAGAGGATATTGCAATTATCATCCGTAATAGCAGCCCCCACCTGACGCGATAAACAGGCAGAGCGTAATGCGGCTGAATTCGCGGTGAACATGCCGGTTTCATCCTGGCTGGGACTCACATTATTTGCGCCATGTACAAGGTCGATAAATCGGGCTATCGATTTTTTAATCTGATCATTATTTATGTTCCTGATAAAATAATCGGCACACTGCAATGTGTCCTCGACATGTTGACCATAAGGGTACTCGGAACGCCTGTCGCGCCTGATTATTTCGGCAATCTGATGATCGTTAAGAAAATCCTTTTTCAAATTAATAACTCTTTCATTAATCGTTCTCACTAAGCCGATCAGATAAAAATTATTACGATACACCTCACGAAAGAGATCAACTTCTTCAGGATGTTTTAATTGATCGACAATGTAAGCTATTTTACTGGTTGATTTTCCTGAGGCTCCTTTAAAATCTCCCGTATTTAAATTTGCCGTCCTGATAACTTTTATTTTCCGGATAACCAATTCGGAGTTAATGATATTGCCATGTTTTTCACGCAGAGTATTACCGAGATTTTGCAACTGGATAAAATGCTCATAACCTTCAAGTTTCTTTAACTCTGCCGCTTCAGCAGCTGACAGGGTGTCTGCCATTAAATCGCTAATTCTTATATGCACAACATGATAATTACAGGCTTTAAGTTTAGTGATGATTTTTTCTTTAAGGGTTTTAACCCCTGATCCACTCGCCCCACAAAGTCCGATGACCAGTTCTTGTGAGCGGCGCTCACGAATATCATCAATGCTGTTATTGTTGCCGAATGATTGATTTGATGCAGGTAATGAAATGATTTTTTTTGCCGGTTCAGCCATAGACACTCCAATGACTGGACAGCCTGAATGTTACCAGTCTAGCTTGGCTGCTTCTTCCAAAACCTGAGCCATGGCCTTTTTATATGCAGCAGACTGACGCCGGGCCGAAAGATCAATAACGTGCTCTGATCCCGTGCTCTCCACTGCTGAGAATTCGGAATGCTGTTCATCCGTTTTCAACGCAGCATAATCAGCGAATTGAACAATCATAAGCTATCCATGTAATCAGTAAAAAATTGAGTAAACTCTGCTGGCAGATCCCAGAATCAGAGATTGTTTCATTGGATGAATATCCATGAAGAAAAGAAGGTTACCACGTCAAAACCCACGAAGTGAGTAAAAATTTACTCAGTTTCAGCCGTTACATTCGATACTGAGAAGTGCTTTCCAAACTATACCTGAGAAGAAAATCCGACAGCACAGGCTGCCGGATTGAAACAAAAATTACTTCCCGCCCTGCGCCTTCATAATGGCTGCCTGCAATTCTTCAGCAGACACAGCACCAGGCAGAACGCTGGTGTTTTCAGCGGTCGCGCCGCTGGTTGGCATCACCACGAACCCTGGCGTACCGCTGAAGCCCAGCGTACGGGCCAGCTCATCGTTAGCGGCGATGGCTTCGTGCGTCGCTTTACGCTGTGCATCGGTTGGCGCTGTCGCTTTCGCGGCTTTCACTGCACCGGCGATATCGGCATCCGTAAGCTTACCTTCGTCATGACCGGTGCGGTAAATGCTGTTGTGGTAATCAAAGTACGCCTGAGCGCCTTTTTCTTTCCAGATAGCCATACCGGTTTCAGCCGCAGTGATGGACGCTTTCCAGCGGTCACCAAAGATTGGCCATTCTTTGAAGACGAAACGTACGTTCGGATTGGCTTTCACGGTCTGCTCAACAACCGGCGCCATGTGGCTGCAATACAGGCACTGGTAATCGAAGAATTCCACGAACGCGACTTTTGCATCTTTCGGGCCGTAGCTTGGGGTCGCAGGGTCGTTCAGCAGAGCTTTAGAATTTGCCAACACCGCGCTCAGGGTTTGCTGTTGTTGCTGATCAGCCTGCTGTGCCTGCAATTTCTGGCTGACCTGCACCAGGATTTCCGGGTGCTGCAACATGTAATCCGCCGCAATTTTACCAATGGCTTCCTGTTGCGCCGGGGTAAAATCTGCGGTTGCGCTGTCGGCAGCAAAAGCCAGCGTCGGCGCCAGCACCAGAGAAGCCAACAGAGTCATCATCTGACGTTTCATCAAAAATCCTTAAAGTGAAAGACGGGAAAAAACTGACAGTTACCTTCAAAAGTAGAGGAACTCAGCCGGATTTGCAGGCAAAAAATTGTCATTTTTTATAAACAGGCGGACAGGATCTCAGTCAATAAAAAAGCCACGTACAAGATGACGTGGCTTCGTTGCTGATATCAGTCAGGCTTAGTTGCTAAAATCGCCCTGTGCGACTTTTTGCGCCTGAAGCAATGTCTGCTGTTTACCCACCAGATTCGACATCATGGTGTTGTACTGCGTGGCCTGTTGCTGCGTCGGGAACTGCACGCCGCCGTTGGCGAAAGCAACCTGCGTGCCCTGCTGTTGCAGGAAATCACCCACAGACGCGATATCCTGCGTGAAGCTTTGCAGCGCAGGCACCAGTGGTGTCAGCACGTTAGCAGGCTGGGTCACCACGCTGTTGTATACCTGGCTATAAACCGCTTTCAGATCGTCCGGTTGTTTCAATGCCGCCATCGCGGTGTCGGCTTTCACTTTTGAGTCACGCAACTGCGCATTCAGCAAGCTCAGCGTGCTGGCCGCCTGTTGCAACGCGCTGCGCTGAGTCATGTAATCCTGCGGTGTACGCACCTGACCAATCGCGCTCACCACCGGCACCAGGCTACCTTCAACGGCACCTTTCATCTGGCGGGAGAATGACAGAATGATGCCGTAGTCATTCGCGTAATTACCAAAACGTTGTTTCTGATCTTCACTCAGCGACGGCAGATTTTGCCCGCTACGCATCACGGTATTTTGCAAATAATCGATAAAGGCTTTGCGTTGCTCCGGTTCTTTATCGCCGCATGCAGTGAGCTGAAACACCACCAGCAGTGCGATAAACGGCGCCAGCCAGCGAGAAAATGCACCGCTTCTGATCCCTACAGCCATGAGTCCTGACTCCTGATTTCAATGTTCTTCTTCCGGCCAGTTCCCTGCCGATGCTGTGCATTCCATGCGGGTTATAGGATAGAACAATTGGGGGGAGAACGCTTTTTAAAAAAGCGTAGAAATTGGCATCCGATAAGCTGCCTTGCTCCTCCCCCTGCTAAGGGGAGGCCAACCCTCCCCTTAGCAGGGGGAGGGAGCAAAAACTTAACTTACTGAAGCAGCGAAATATCCGCCACCTGCAGGAACAACTCCCGCAGTTTGGAGAGCAGCGTCAGGCGGTTGATACGCACCGCTTCGTTCTCATCCATCACCATCACGGTATCAAAGAACGTATCGACGGTTTCACGCAATGCAGCCAGTTCCACCAGCGCTTCTTTGTACTGACCGGCGGCAAACAGCGGTTCCAGCTTGTCGCGCAGAACCACCAGATGCGTCGCCAGTTTCAGCTCAGCAGGTTCTTTCAGTACGGACGCGTGGACGTGATCCAGCAGAACATCCGTGGATTTCGCCAGAATGTTGGACACACGCTTGTTGGCCGCCGCCAGCGTGGCCGCTTCATCCAGCGTACGGAAGTAGCTCACCGCTTTCACGCGCGCATCGAAATCAGCCGGTTTGGTCGGACGACGTGCCAGCACAGCCTGAATGGTATCAACTGCGTGACCTTCTTCCTGATACCACGCGCGGAAACGACCGAGCATGAAATCAACCACATCATCTACTATCTTCTCGTTAGTCAGCTTGTCGCCGTACAGACGCACTGCTTCTTCGGTCAGGGTTTGCAGATCAAGCGGCAGGTTTTTCTCAACGATAATACGCAGAACACCCAGCGCGGCACGGCGCAGTGCGAACGGGTCTTTGTCGCCTTTCGGATGTTGACCGATGCCAAAAATACCGGCCAGGGTGTCCATCTTGTCAGCGATTGCCAGCGCGCACGCTACCAGCGAAGCCGGTAACTCGTCGCCCGCAAAGCGTGGCTGATATTGCTCGTTCAGCGCAACCGCGACTTCTTCCTGCTCGCCGTCGTGACGTGCATAATGCATGCCCATCACGCCCTGCGTGTCGGTGAACTCGAAGACCATGTTGGTCATCAGGTCACATTTAGACAGAAGACCGGCGCGTTTTGCGTTCTCAACGTTGGCACCGATTTTCTCAGCGATCCAGCCAGACAGCGCCTGAATACGGTCGGTTTTGTCGCGCAGCGTACCCAGTTGCTTCTGGAACAATACGGTTTCCAGACGCGGCAGGTTATCTTCGAGACGTTTCTTGCGGTCGGTATTGAAGAAGAATTCGGCATCGGCCAGACGCGGACGCACCACTTTCTCGTTACCGGAAATGATTTGCTGCGGATCTTTCGATTCGATGTTGGCGACAAAGATGAAGTTCGGCAGAAGTTTGCCTGCGGCGTCGTACACCGGGAAATACTTCTGGTCGCCTTTCATGGTGTAAACCAGCGCTTCAGCCGGAACAGCCAGGAATTTCTCTTCGAATTTCGCGGTCAGCACCACCGGCCATTCAACCAGAGACGCGACTTCTTCCAGCAGACTTTCACTCAGATCAGCGATACCGCCAATTTCTTTTGCCGCTTTTTCCGCGTCACGTTTGATCAGCGCTTTACGCTGCTCGTAATCGGCAATGACTTTGCCGCGTTCCAGCAGAATTTGCGGATACTGATCGGCATTATCAATCGTGAATTCAGGCTCGCCCATGAAGCGGTGACCGCGAAGAGTGCGGGCAGAATCGATACCGAGAATTTTCGCCGGGATCAGCTCATCGCCTAACAGCAGGGTGACAGTATGCACCGGACGCACGAACTGCACGTCGGAATCGCCCCAGCGCATCAGTTTAGGAATTGGCAGTTTAGACAGTGACGTGGCGATCATCGCAGGCAGCAGTTGTTGCGCGCTTTCGCCTTTGACGTGCGCACGGTAAACCAGCCATTCGCCTTTGTCAGTGACCAGACGATCGGCCTGATCAACGGTGATACCGCAACCGCGAGCCCAGCCTTCAGCGGCTTTGCTGGGTTTGCCTTCGGCATCGAATGCCTGCGCCACAGCCGGGCCGCGTTTTTCGACTTCGCGGTCAGCCTGGGATTCATGCAGACCAGAGACTTTCAGCGCCAGACGGCGCGGCGCGGCAAACCATTTTACGTCGCCGTGTGGCAGATTCGCCGCATCCAGCTCCGCAGTCAGGTTAGCGGCAAAAGATTCAGCAAGGCTGCGCAGAGCCTTCGGTGGCAGTTCTTCCGTGCCGATTTCCACCAGAAATGTTTTTTCAGTCATGGACTTTTCTCACTTCTCGTTCTTTTTGCACATCGGGAAGCCCAGCACTTCGCGGGAAGCGTAATACGCCTCAGCTACCGCTTTAGTCAGGGTACGGATGCGCAGAATGTAGCGCTGACGTTCAGTCACAGAAATCGCTTTACGCGCGTCGAGCAGGTTGAAGCAATGGGCCGCTTTCAGGATGCGCTCGTAAGCAGGCAGTGCCAGTGGCTTTTCGAGCGCCAGCAGGGTTTGCGCTTCTTTCTCGTGCTGTTCAAAACAGGTGAACAGGAAATCGACATCGGCGTATTCAAAGTTATACGTCGATTGTTCCACTTCGTTCTGATGGAACACGTCGCCGTAGGTGGTTTTACCCAGCGGACCGTTGCTCCACACCAGATCGTAAACGCTGTCCACGCCCTGGATGTACATCGCCAGACGTTCCAGACCGTAAGTGATTTCGCCGGTTACCGGTTTACATTCCAGGCCGCCGACCTGCTGGAAGTAAGTGAACTGCGTCACTTCCATGCCGTTCAGCCACACTTCCCAGCCGAGCCCCCAGGCGCCGAGCGTCGGGTTTTCCCAGTTGTCTTCAACGAAGCGGATATCGTGGATCAGCGGATCAAGACCCAGCTCTTTCAGTGAGCCGAGGTACAGCTCCTGAATGTTTTCCGGTGAAGGTTTGATCATCACCTGAAACTGATAATAGTGCTGCAGGCGGTTCGGGTTCTCGCCGTAGCGGCCGTCAGTCGGACGGCGTGATGGCTGAACATAGGCTGCCGCAAAAGGCTCAGGGCCGAGTGCGCGCAGACTGGTCATCGGGTGCGAGGTCCCCGCGCCGACTTCCATATCCAGCGGTTGAACAATGGTGCAGCCCTGCTGCGCCCAATAATCTTGCAGTGTCAGGATCAGGCCCTGGAATGTCTTGGTATCAAACTTTTGCATGTTGGATTCGCACGCGAGAAAGTGGGTGTAAAGAGAGTGCGACAGTATACCCGCTGCACGGAAGATAATCAGCCAGAATCAGGCGACTGAGCGTCACAGAGAGGCAGTGTTTAGTTTTGGATGCGATTTTTTCGGAAAGTGAAAGGGGCTGAGCGCCCCTTTTATCCCTTAAAACCGCGCACTCAGCCCGGCGTTGTAGGAGGTTTGTTCGCCGGAATCCAGTCCGGTGGTTTGTGAAATAGCCGCAAATGCTGAAATGCTGTGGGTGATTTGCACGTTTAAGCCTGCGGTCATATCCACCCAGTCGTCGTCCTGTTCGCCGGTGGTGCGGCTGAACCGCGTGCGGGTGGATTTGATCGCGCCGGTGGTGGTGTAGGTTTTATCGCCAAACTGGCGGTCATAGGTGACCTGCGCATACGGATTGACGATGCCGAGTTCGGCATTCACCCGCCAGCCGAGCGCACCGATTTGTGAATGAGAAGTCTGATCGCCAAAACGCATCGAGGTACTGTTGTTGCCCTTCTCGCTGTAACCTTCAACACTGCTGTAATCCCAGCTGTATTGCGCCACCGGCCCGGTTTTCAGCACCGGCAGAACCGGGAAGTCCCAGCCTGCGGTGACGCGTCCGCCGATCTGTTTGCCGTCCGTTTCACCGCGCTCCGTCCGGGTGGTAGGCCCGAGCGTAATGCGGCGTTTGATATCGTCATAATTGAGCGAGCCGTAGTGCACATCGCCGTTGATCCAGCCATTTTCGGCGATTTTAATGCCGGTGAAGGCGGTCGCCATCCAGCCGCGCGTACGGTAGCTGTAATGATCTGTCGGATCGTCTTTATCATCGGAGCCGGAAAGCATAAGCCCCATCATCCAGCGATCGGTCATCTGATAATCCATGCCGATATTCAGCGAGTTAGCCGTCAGGTCGCCATCACCCAGCCCCATCGACGGGCTGAATTTGCTGTCCGCACTTTGCCCGGCATAACCGCCAAACATGCCGAAGGTTCCCGCATCGTTATCCTGCGTACGCAACTGCTGATAACGGCTGTCGAGCAAGCCTTGTGTATTTCGCGCCAGCGCCAGTGAACCCTGACTCAGCGCAGAAGCTTCCAGCGGGCCGTCGAGCACCGACTGCATATATTGCGCAATCAGCGCGTGCGCCTGAGGCGTCGGGTGGAAATGGTCAGAAAACAGGAAAGCTTTGCTGCTGTCGAAACCCGGCAGATTCGAAGTACATTCCGAGGCGGATGTCCCGACCGGACAGGCCGTACCGGCAGTATTGGCAAAACCGTACCGCGCCGGATCGGCAACCACTTCGTTGAACAGCCCGTTGATATCCACGCGTGCAATATTGCCGCCGGTTTTCGCCAGCGCGATATCTTCGGTGGTGTTGTAGGTGTCGGTCAGGCCGCCCGCCACGTCTTTCAGCGCGTCATACGCGGCCGCCAGCCCTTTGGCGATCACGTCCTGTACCAGCGGAATGCCCGAGCCTTTCGCCGCAGCGGCCGCCAGCGCATTGTGAATGGCCTCGGTGCGGGCATCGGCATCCGGCGTATTTTGTGCATTCAAATACTGATACGCCGCTGCCAGCGCCTGTTGCTGCACCGGCAGCAATCCGACCTGGATCACGCCTTCCATCAGCACCGGTGTCAGACCGATATTCGGCACCGTCGGCACCACAACCGTGCCAGCACCGGCTTTCAGTAAATCGTTCACCTGTGAGGCCGCCTGCGTCGCGCTGTTGGTGGCAATTTCGACCGCCGTAACCGGATTCAGGCTCAGCGCCGCAGCGGCCAGATCGTTGCCGCCAATCCAGTGAACATACAGCCCGTTCGGATCGGCTTTGCCGCCGGTCGACGTCAGATAGCTTTTAACCTGATCCTGGGTGGTGTAATCAGAATCCAGCCCCGGCACCGCCACACCGCCACCTTCGGCATAGTTCAGGCCGCCTTTTGAAGAAGGAGCTAAGGTTGTGCCGATGTTGTTCGCCAGGATCTCGTCATAAAGCGGATGCGTGCTGCTGTCGAAGGTCCAGCGACCAATGTTACCGGTGTCGCTCAGGCTGTCGCCGAACACATAAAGCTGGTCAAAAGCCTTCGCGGGAGCCTGTAAACCGAGGCACAGTGCCACGGCAAATGCTCCCTGAGAGAGTCGTAAAATCGACGAATTCTTGCCTGCCATAACGGTGATTTCCCTCAATAATGACGCTCAACGCAAGGATTAAACGTAAGGATTACGTAATGATTGGCTTTAAATATTGTTCAGATCCGACCAGCGTCAAGGTGGGGATTTAGAAATTGCGACGTTGCAGAGTTATCCGAGAAGCCACACACTGACACCACGCATTTAAGCCTCTTATAAGGACGACAGAATGGCGACTACCCGATGCAACTGGGTTTCGAAAGAACCGATTTACCTCGAGTATCACGATAAAGAATGGGGCGTGCCGGTTAAAGATGGCCGCGAATTGTTTGAAATGTTGTGTCTGGAAGGCCAGCAGGCCGGTCTGTCGTGGATCACCGTGCTGAGAAAACGCGAAAACTATCGCCAGAATTTTCATCACTTCGACCCGGTGCGCATTGCGAAAATGACCGATGACGACGTGGAGCGGCTGGTGCTCGACGCCGGGATCATCCGCCATCGTGGCAAAATCAAAGCCATTATCGGCAACGCACAGGCGTATCTGGCGATGCAGGCCGGTGGCGAAGACTTCTCTGAATTCATCTGGAATTTTGTTGGCGGCCAACCGGTCATCAATAATCCGCTTGGCCCGGAAGGGGTTCCGGCGACCACCGCCGTATCCGATGCCATGTCCAAGGCGCTGAAAAAGAAAGGCTTTAAGTTTACCGGCTCGACAATTTGTTATGCCTTTATGCAGGCGGCCGGGCTGGTGAACGATCATCAGTCATATTGCTTCTGCCATCCGGCGAATCAGCCGTCATGATCCGTGCAGCGCGGCCCGCCGACACCGAAGCCATTCTGATGCTCTGGCTGCGCAGTTCTTTGCTTTCACACGCGTTCATCGCCGAATCCTACTGGATTGAAAGCCTGCAAATGGTCAGAGAAGATTTTCTGCCCAAAGCCAGAACCTGGGTCGATTGCGACGAAGATGATCAGGTTTGCGGATTTATCAGCGTGATGAATCAGCAGTTTATCGGTGCGCTGTTTGTAGAAGCCTCACACTACGGCGATGGCACCGCGCAGCGTCTGATGGCGGCGGCAAAGGAGGAATATCCGGTGCTGCTGCTGGAGGTTTACCAACAAAATGATCGCGCCGTCTCGTTCTATCGCAAGGAAAATTTTGAGATAACCGCGAACACCCGCCATCCCGGCACGGATATGCCAACGTACATTCTGCGCTGGCATCATCCCCTTTCTGAATAAGTTCCAAAAATCCGTAAAAATACAAAAACGGATATCCGGAATTCTCCTACTGCTTAACGTGCCGAAATTGCGCATAAAGAGCGCCAGAACGCCGCAGGACTGATGTCCTCCCGTTGCATTTGTTTATGTTTTGACACCTTTTTCTGTGCAACTTGTCAGAAAGCGCGAAGTCATAATGCAGCGATGAAGTTCTGAATAATAAACATCCTGAAGGAAATAAGATGAGCAAAAGATTAGTTGTGGTTGCGGGCGTACTTTGCGCCACCCTGGGCCTGTCGGCCTGTACCACTAACCCTTACACCGGCGAATCAGAAGCAGGGAAATCCGGCATTGGCGCAGGTCTTGGGGCCGCGCTCGGCGCAGGCGTCGGTATGCTGTCTTCTTCTAAACACGACCGCGGCAAAGGCGCGCTGATCGGTGCCGCAGCCGGTGCCGCACTGGGCGGCGGTGCAGGTTATTACATGGATGTGCAGGAAGCTAAACTGCGCGACAAAATGAAAGGTACCGGCGTCAGCGTGACCCGTCAGGGCGATAACATCGTGCTGAATATGCCGAACAACGTCACCTTCGACACCAACAGCAGTACGCTGAAACCGGCAGGCGCTAACACGCTGACCGGCGTGGCGATGGTACTGAAAGAGTATCCGAAAACCGCCGTCAACGTGATCGGTTACACCGACAGCACCGGCACCCGCGCGCTCAACATGAAACTGTCGCAGCAACGTGCTGACGGCGTGGGCAGTGCGCTGATTACACAAGGTGTTGAAGGCAGCCGCGTACACACCACCGGCGCCGGCCCGGATAATCCGATTGCCAGCAACAGCACCGAAGCCGGGAAAGCGCAAAACCGTCGTGTAGAAATCACGCTAAGTCCGTTGCAGTAAACTCTGAATATCCTTATTCATCACGGGGCCTTATGGCCCCGTTTTGTCTGGCATGTGATATTCTCCCGCAATGTGTCTCCTCAACGGCGTTACGGGTGTCAGTATGTCTCTGAAAGCTATCGCGAAAGATCTCGGTATTTCCGTGACCACCGTCAGCCGCGCGCTGAACGGTTACGATGACGTTTCAGCAGAGACCAAAGCCCGTGTTCAGGCGGCGGCAAATGTGCGCGGTTACCGCCCCAACACCCTCGCCCGCCGGTTGAAAATGGGCAAGATCGACGCCGTTGGCCTCATTTTTCCCTTCACTTCCCACCCTTTAAGTAATTCTGCTTTTATCGAAATGGTCGGTTGTATCACCCGTGAACTGGCCAAACATGAAATCGACCTGTTACTGGTGCCGGATGAACTGGGCACCTTTTCGTGGCGGCGTCTGATTGAAAGCAAACGCGTCGATGCCATGCTGGTGGCGCATACGCTTGATAACGACCCTCGCCTGCTGGATTTGCAGCAACGCAATTTCCCGTTCCTGGCACTGGGCCGCAGCGGTTGCCTGACGCAGGACTACGCCTGGTTTGATTTCGATAACCGCGCCGGTATGCAGATGGCGGTCGATCATCTCGCCGCACTCGGCCATCAGCGCATCGCGTTTCTTGGCGAAAATAATCAGCAATCGTTTATCGGACAGCGTTATCAGGGGTATCTCGACGGGTTGCAGGTCAACGCCCTGCCGGAAAACCCGGACTACATGCATAAAATCAGCCCAAGCCGTCGCGCCGGTTATCAGACCACGCAGGCATTGCTGGCGCTACCGGTACCGCCAACGGCGATTGTCTGCGACTGCAATATGCACGGCGAAGGCGCAGCACTGGCGTTACATGAAGCCGGTTTACTGCTCAGTGGCGGTATATCACTCATCATTTTTGACGGATTACCCCGTGACAGCGTGCCGGATGTGGCGGTGACCGCCGTCCGCCAGGGCACCCGCGAAGCGGTCGGTTTGCAAATCGCCACCATGACAATGTCGCTGATCCGCAACGAGCCACTGAAAGATTTACAGGTTCTCTGGCAGCCTGAACTGCAGGCGGGCGTTACCGCACATCCACCACGCTGATACTTCCCCTTTCGGTTATTTTTCCACCCTATATCACAAATCTGACGATTTACATTTCCCATCCGAAACGTTTCGGATCAATAGTTACTCCACCTGATCGCGTCTTATCAGCGCAAATCTTTGTTTGGAGCAGCGACTATATGGAAAACCAGATTGTTCATTTAACCGGCGGGAATACCAGCCTGATCGTGCGTTGCATGCCTTACGCCGAAATTCTTTACTGGGGAAACCGCCTCAGCCAGTTTTCAGCGAATGACATTATTTCGCTGAGCCGCGCGGTGCCCAATGGCCGGATTGATGTCGAAGCGCCGGTGAATGTCAGCGCGGATTCCGGACGCGGTTCTTTCGGCACACCGGGCATGGAAGGCCATCGCGACGGGCTGGACTGGTCGCCGGTGTTCAATACCACGCAGGTAAAGCACGATGAAAACCAGCTCATCATTACTACCGAAGACGTGGTCGCCGGACTGCAATTTCGCAGCGAGTTACGCCTCGATGACAGCGGCGTTTTACAGGCACGTAACAGCCTGACCAACCTCAAACCCGGCACGTATCAGGTGACGCGACTGGCCGTGACGCTGCCGCTGCCGGAACGCGCCGCCGAAGTGATGGCCTTTCATGGCCGCTGGATCAAAGAATTCCAGCCGCACCGCACACGGCTGGATCACGGCGGCATCATTCAGGAAAACCGTCGCGGCAAAACCTCTTCCGAATATTTTCCGGCGATGATGATCGGTCATCCGGGTTTCAGCGAAGAACAGGGCGAAGTCTGGGGAATGCATCTGGGGTGGAGCGGCAACCACAGGCTGCGCGCCGACATCAAAATCGACGGCCGCCGTCTGGTGCAAGCCGAAGCGTTGTATCTCCCCGGTGAGCAACGACTCGGGCAAGGCGAAACTCTGGAAACGCCCTGGTTGTATGCCAGTTATTCCGCCAGCGGCCTGAACCGCATGAGTCAGCAATTCCACCAGTTTGTGCGTGAACAGATTTTGCGCTTCCCGGCTGAGAAACCGCGTCCGGTACATCTCAATACCTGGGAAGGGATTTATTTCGATCACGATCCTGACTACATCATGCAGATGGCGACCGAATCCGCCGCGTTAGGTGTGGAACGCTTCATTATCGACGACGGCTGGTTCCGTGGCCGCGACCATGACCGCGCCGCGCTCGGTGACTGGTATCTCGACGAGAAGAAATACCCGAACGGCCTGAAACCGGTGATCGACCATGTAAAAAAACTCGGGATGGAATTTGGCATCTGGGTCGAGCCGGAAATGATTAACCCGGATTCCGATTTATACCGCGCCCACCCTGACTGGCTGCTGGCGTTGCCGGGCTATCAGCAACCGAGCGGACGTCACCAGTTCGTGCTCGATCTGAACAATCCGCAGGTCTTTGATTATCTGCTGGAACGCATGAGCTGGCTGCTTGGCGAGCACGACGTCGATTATGTGAAATGGGACATGAACCGTGAAATTGTCCAGCCCGGCCATGAAGGTCGCGCGGCACTGACGTCACAAACGCAGCAGTTTTACCGCCTGCTCGACGCGCTGGGCGAACGGTTCCCGCAGATTGAGTTTGAATCCTGCGCGTCCGGCGGGGGTCGCATTGACTTCGAGGTGCTCAAACGCAGCCACCGTTTCTGGACATCCGACAATAACGACGCGCTGGAGCGGCAGAAAATTCAGCGCGGCATGAGCTATTTCTTCCCGCCGGAAGTGATGGGGTCGCACATCGGCAACAAGCTGTGCCATGCCACCTCACGCCAGCACAGCATTGAATTTCGCGGCCTGACGGCGCTGTTCGGTCACATGGGGATTGAGCTGGATCCGGTGAAAGAAGGCGATACCGAACGCGCCGGTTTTGCGAAATACACCCGCCTTCATCAACAACTTCGCCCGTTATTACACAGCGGCGACGTTTACCGCGTGGATACACACGACGAGACGGTGCTGATCAATGGCGTGGTCAGTGAAAGCGCCGATCGCGCGGTATTCCTGGTCAGCCAACTGGCGATGCCCACCTGGTCGTTACCCGGTGTGTTGCGGGTGCCGGGGCTAAGATCTGATGCGCGTTATCGCGTGACGGTGCTGGATGAACCGCCATTGCTGGCGGGTGGCGGCAGCGGTCACACCATGCGCGTACAACCGGCGTGGCTGTATGAATCTCCGGTATTGAGCGGCGAATGGCTGGCAAATGCCGGGCTGGCACTGCCGGTGTTGGATCCGGAAAGTGCCCTGCTGCTGGGCTTCGAAGAAATCAGATAACAACAAAAAACGCCGGTACGACAGTGCCGGTTTTCATGGTTTCGGCAAGGAAATCACTATGAACTCTACACAAACCTCCGATCGTTGCTTCTACAAAAACAATACTAATTTCTGGATATTTGGCAGCTATTTCTTCCTGTATTTCTTCATCATGGCGACCTGTTATCCGTTTTTACCGATCTGGCTTTCTGACGTGATCGGCCTGAGTAAGACGGAAACCGGTATCGTGTTCTCCAGCATGTCGTTGTTTGCCATTCTGTTTCAGCCGATTTTCGGCATCATTTCAGACAAGCTCGGCCTGAAGAAGCATCTTCTGTGGGTCATCGCCGTGCTGCTGTTCCTGTTTGCGCCATTCTTCATTTACGTCTTCGCGCCGTTGTTAAAACTGAATATTGTGCTCGGTGCCATTCTCGGCGGCGCCTATATCGGTTTCGTCTTCGCGGGCGGTTCGGGCGCGACTGAGGCGTATATCGAAAGAGTGAGCCGCAACAGTTCGTTTGAATACGGTAAGGCGCGGATGTTCGGCTGTTTCGGCTGGGGGATTTGCGCCTCGACGGCGGGTGTGCTGTTTAATATCAACCCGGATATCGTGTTCTGGATGGGTTCCGGGGCCGCAATCATTTTGATGATTTTGCTGCTGATTGCCCGTCCACAGGAAAACAAAAACGCACAGGTTTTGGATAAACTCGGTGCCAATCAGCCGCAATTCTCGCTGAAAACGGCGGCTTTATTACTGAAAGAGCGCAAACTGTGGATGCTGATTTTGTATGTCATCGGCGTGGCCTGTGTGTATGACGTGTTCGATCAGCAGTTCGCGACGTTCTTCAAAACTTTCTTCGCGTCGCCACAGCAGGGCACGGAAATGTTCGGCTACGTCACCACCGCCGGTGAGTTGTGTAACGCACTGATTATGTTCTGTTCTCCGTGGATCATTAACCGCATCGGCGCGAAAAACACCTTGCTGCTGGCAGGCACGATTATGTCGATCCGCATTGTCGGTTCGTCATTTGCCACCACGGCGGTTGAAGTGATTTTGCTGAAGATGCTGCACGCGCTGGAAGTACCGTTCCTGCTGGTTGGCGTGTTCAAGTACATCACGCAGATTTTTGATGTCCGGTTCTCGGCGACCATTTATCTGATCGGGTTTAACTTTGCCAAACAACTGGCGGCGATTTTCCTTTCGGCCTTCGCGGGCAGTTTGTATGACCGTATCGGATTCAGTGATACTTATCTGATCCTCGGCGGTATTGCCTTTGGCGTGACGATCATTTCCGCGTTTACCCTGAGCAGCAGGCCGAAGCCTGAAGCGGTTTCCGGGGTGCAAACGGCAGAAGGTTTGCGCTGACTTGCGGATGCAGTCTTTCAGCACTCTGTGCTAGTCTCCGTGGGATGAGCAAGAAGGGAGAAAGGCTGTGAGCAAAAAACAGGAACCGGGCGCTGCGGTTCGCGCCACGATACGTGACGTCGCCAGTGCCGCCAAAACCGGTAAAACCAGCGTTTCACGTTATCTCAACGGTGAACAACACCTGCTGTCCGATTCGCTGAAAGAGCGCATCGGACGGGCTATCTCCCTGCTCGATTATCAGCCCAGCCAGATGGCACGTAGCCTGAAAAGCGGGCAAACGCGGCTAATCGGGCTGATCCTCGCTGATATCACCAACCCGTATTCTGTCGATGTGATGCGTGGCGTTGAAGCCGCCTGCCGTCAGGAAGGGTTGACGCTGCTGGTGTGTAACACCAATAACGAGCTGGATCAGGAAAAGCATTACCTGCAATTACTCAGCAGTTATCGCGTCGATGGCATTGTGGTGAATGCCGTGGGTATGCGCGAGGCGGCGATTTCTACGCTGCAACAGGCCAATTTACCCATGGTGCTGATTGACCGTAAAGTGGCGAATTTCGCCTGCGACGTGATCGGACTTAACAACGTGGAAGCCACTCAGATGATGACCGGTCATCTTCTGGAGCAGGGGTTCGAAGCCCTGCTTTTCATCAGCGAACCCGCCAATATAAATACCCGCTTTGACCGCTTACACGCCTTTCTGAAATGCATGCAGCAATCTCCGCAGTATATTGCCGAACAGGGTGAAATTGAGCTGAGTAATACCGAAGGGCTGGATAATCTGCTGAAGGACTTTGTGGCACGGCACGCGGATAAACACAAAGCGGTGATGTGTGTGAACGGTGCACTGACGCTACAGGTTGCACGCGCTATGCAGCGGCTGAATCTGCGCTGGGGGCCGGACATCGGTTTATCCGGCTTTGACGAACTGGTGTGGGCAGAACTGGCGGGCGTCGGCATTACGACGCTGAAGCAGCCGACTTACGACATGGGCGTGGCGGCGCTCAGACAACTGGTGACCCGCATTCAGGGCAATACTGAGCCGGTTAAAGACCTGGAGTTTTCCGGCGAACTCATTGCGCGCGGTTCTACAGCAGCGCGCTGATCCCTCTTCTTCCCCCTGAACCTGCCCGTTCTTCGTGAGCGGGATCATATTTTTGCGCTTTTGTCCTGTCGATTGGAACCGGTTCCAATTAGGTTGTATAAAACGAAACAAAACGTTAACAACGGCTCGACCTGTCATTTGTTCCACTAAAATAAGGTTTCGGAAATGATTGCCTGCGCCAGATTACAGGGCGCTTTCACAGGATAAGTATTCATGAAAAGAGAAATCGTCATTGTTACCGCAGCCTACGGCAACAGCGTGGTAAAAGCCCGCGGCGGCCAGGCGGAGCTGCTTTCAGTGATTGCTGATGCTAAGGCCGACGGTGTGGAAATTCGTCGCGAATTGTTCACTGCCGGAGAACTGGATTCGTTGCCAGCGCTGGCAGAAAAAATTAAAAGTCATGGATTGTTTGCGGTGTATTCCGTGCCGTTTCCGCTGTTTTCAGCCGGTGGCAAGCTTAATTCTGATGCATCACAATATTTTGAAGAGGCGCGCATTCTCAATGCCCGCACCATTAAGTTTTCTCTCGGCGAATTTATGCCGGGCCAGGATCTGACCCCGCTGAAGGTTGTGCTGGCGTCAAGCCCGGTGAAGCTGGTGGTTGAGAATGACCAGTCGCCGGATTGCGGCATTCTTTCACGCATTAACGCTTTTATGTTTGCTGCTGAGTCGCTGCATCTGCCGTTAAGCATGACGTTCGACATGGCCAACTGGCTGTGGGTCGGACAGGATCCGGCCGTGGCCGCTGAGCGTCTGGCGCGTCATGTGGGTTATGTGCATGTCAAAGCTGCACAAAAACGTAGCGGAAAATGGCATGCCGTCGCGCTCGATGACAGCGATGGCAGTTGGGAACCTTTATTGAAAAGCCTGCCTCAGGATGTGCCACGCGGTATCGAATTCCCGCTTGAGGGTGATGATCTGACCGCGGTGACGCGCCATTACGTAGAACTGTTACGTCAGTAAGCGCCGTCGGGACCGTGCTGATGCACTATCAGGAGAAACAGTTATGAACCAGTCCAGGATCGCCACCCGCCGCTGGTGGTACATCATGCCGATCGTGTTCATCACTTACAGTCTGGCGTATGTCGACCGCTCGAACTTCAGTTTTGCCTCAGCGGCCGGTATCAACAACGATTTGGGCATTACCAAAGGGATGTCGTCCCTGTTGGGTGCACTGTTTTTTTTGGGCTATTTCTTCTTCCAGATCCCCGGCACGATTTACGCCGAACGCCGCAGTGTTAAGAAACTGATTTTCTGGTGTTTATTGCTTTGGGGGGGATTCGCCTCTTTAACCGGCGTGGTAACCAACATTCCGATGCTGGCAGTGATCCGCTTCGCCCTCGGCGTGGTGGAAGCTGCCGTGATGCCCGCCATGCTGGTGTATATCAGCAACTGGTTCACCAAATCCGAGCGTTCCCGTGCTAACACCTTTCTGATCCTCGGCAATCCGGTGACAGTGTTGTGGATGTCGGTGCTTTCCGGCTATCTGATCAAATCCTTTGGCTGGCGCGAGATGTTTATCTTCGAAGGCATTCCGGCGGTGATCTGGGCGGTTATCTGGTGGTTTACCGTCAAAGATAAACCTGAACAAGTCAGCTGGCTGAGCGACCAGGAGAAACAGGCGCTGGCCGCACAACTGGAAAAAGAGCAGAAAGACATTCAGGCGGTGGGCGGTTACCGGGAAGCCTTCCGCTCGCGCAATGTGGTGCTGCTTTGCCTGCAATATTTCTTCTGGAGCATTGGCGTGTATGGCTTTGTGCTCTGGCTGCCGTCGATTTTGCGCGACGGCAAATCAATGGGCATGGTCGAAGCGGGCTGGTTATCTTCCGCCCCTTATCTGGCCGCCACTATCGCCATGATCCTGGTGTCCTGGGCATCGGACAAAATGCAAAACCGTAAGTTGTTTGTCTGGCCGTTATTGCTGGTGGCCGCGCTGGCGTTCTTTGGTTCATGGGCCGCTGGCACAAACAATTTCTGGCTTTCGTACAGTTTACTGGTGGTTGCGGCTGCGGCAATGTATGCCCCGTACGGGCCGTTCTTCGCCATTATTCCTGAAATGCTGCCCAAAAATGTGTCCGGTGGCGCGATGGCTTTGATTAACAGCCTCGGCGCACTGGGCTCATTCTTTGGCTCCTGGTTTGTCGGCTATCTCAACGGCAATACGGGCAGTCCGGCAGCCTCATTTATTTTCATGGCCGTGTCGTTACTGGTTTCCGCAGGTTTAACCCTGCTGGTGAGACCGCGAAAGGCCAACATTCAGCCGAAAGAAGTTTCCTTAACCCAAGGGAGTAAGTCATGAAGCCGTCTATCGTTTTATATAAAAAATTACCCGCCGACCTGCATCAGCGTCTTGAAGAGCATTTCACCATCACTGAATTTGATGGCATTACGGATAAGAACCGTGCTCAGGTGTTTGATGCGCTGCAAAACGCCGAAGGATTACTGGGTTCCGGCGGGAAAATTGATAAAGAACTTTTCGACCATGCACAGCGCCTGCGTGCGGTTTCTACCATTTCCGTCGGTTATGATAATTTCGATGTGGCAGAACTGACCCGCCGCGAAATCCCGATGATGCATACTCCGACGGCGCTGACCGATACCGTCGCTGACACGGTGATGGCACTGGTGCTCTCTACCGCCCGCCGCGTGGTAAATGTGGCCGAGCGCGTAAAAGCCGGTGAATGGAATGAAAACATTGGCGAAGACTGGTTCGGCATTGATGTTCACCATAAAACCATGGGCATCGTCGGCATGGGCCGTATCGGTCTGGCGCTGGCGCAACGTGCGCATTTCGGTTTCGACATGCCGATTTTGTACAATGCACGCAGCCAGCATAAAGAAGCGGAAGAGAAGTTTGGCGCGCGTAAATGCGAGCTGGATGAGCTGCTGAAAGAGTCTGATTTCGTCTGTATCTTGCTGCCAATGACCGAACAAACCTTCCATCTGATCGGTAAGGAAGAGCTGGCGAAGATGAAATCCAGCGCGATTTTGATCAGCGCAGGTCGCGGGCCGGTTATCGATGAACCAGCCCTGATCGAAGCGCTGAAAGCCGGTACGATTTATGGTGCTGGTATGGACGTGTTCGAGACTGAGCCGCTGCCAAAAGATTCTCCGCTGCTGAGCCTGCCAAACGTGGTGGCACTGCCGCATATCGGTTCCGCAACGCATGAAACCCGCTACGATATGGCGGCCTGCGCAGTGGATAACCTGATCGCCGCACTCAGGGGTGACGTGAAACAGTTCTGCGTGAACCCGGAAGTTCTGAAGAAGTAAGATAAAGAATGGGCGAGACCGGTCCGGGCGCAATCCTGCGGCCGGTCTCCCGATTATTTTCGAAGGGTCAGAGGTATTTCATTAATATCTCTCTGATTTTCCCGTCAGCTTTTCTTGCATATATTTCCTTGTTAAACGCATGAAGACTGCTTTTCAGCGCCAGCGTCGGGGCATCGTCGGGTGCCAGAAGCTTAAAGGAAAGGCTGCCAGTAAAGGCTTTTCTTCCGGCGACCATCGACTTAAATTTGTTGAGCAATTCTTCGCCCCCCAGTTCACGGGCACGGGTCTTCAATCCTTTAATAAGAGGGTCTTTCCAGGTTTGCTTGTCGTAATAAGGTAACCGCTTTTTCAGTGACAAATAATCGGAAAGGCTTTGATCGCCCGACATCATGCCAGTCTTGCTGATACTGGTCAGATTTTTAAACGTCGTGCCGGGAATGGTTTGGGTAATAACGATATGTACTTTTTTCTTTCCCGTACCGCGGGAGAAGCCGTGGCACTGGAATATATTTTCGTCTTGCATGGTTGAATAGTGACATTCAGAAAACAAATCATTATAAATTGACCCTGATAAGGAACCTTTGAGGTTTTTCAGTAATCGTTCAATACTCCCTTTTTCCCTGCACACCAGGACATAAGCTGAATTATTCAGCAAGCCACTGTCTTCTATCAATGAATTAATAATAAAAATCTGAGCACAGGTTGTCACGGTATCAGAACTTAAATAGGCAAGATATAAGCTACAATTTGCCGGCATCGATAAGTTATAACCGTCCAGTAATTTAATGATTTCCTGTTTTGCTGATTTTTGTATATTGATAACTTCCTGCTCAGGCATGGGTAAATAACCCATCGATTTCTTAGCGAATCCAAGGCTCTGGACAATGATGTTTTCGAAGCACAGACTCAACAGGGCAGCTTTATAATCACGATCAGATGAAGCCGCACCTCGGGTGACATCCATTTCATCAATGAGAATAACGGTGTTGCATGTGATTATGTCCAGCTGGTAGAGAAAATCAGCCAGCACTGTCGATAATACATCGGGAGACAGGAGACTGTAGGGCGTCACAATAATTACCGGATCATCATAATTCAATTTTTTACCCGGACTGAACACTTCCTTTCCCTGCATATTAATATGTCTTGTTTTGGCATTCACCGTAATTAATGCCCCCTCAGCCTGGGTGCTCCGCGCGATGTCTTTTATTTTCTTTCCCAGCGCATGGTCTCCTCCGCCTGCCGTGAAAATATTCAGTATAAGTATACTTCTTTTCATTTTATCAACCTGATATATATATTCTTAAACATAATTATGCCAAGAAAGAAAAAATATCATAAGCCGTTTTTTATTACTCTGCCATTAAGCATAAAGGGTTCCGTTCAGGGATATTCGAAAAATACATTGAATGATTTTCCGTATTCATCTTTTTTAATACTTCTCCACGCCAAAACCCGCTGGTCCGATTGCACTGCCTTGCTGCAGGCGTTATGGTGGGTATCACATTTCGATAACATACAAAGCTTTCTATGACGTTTTCTGCTTTCGGTGACAAATTTACCCGTTTTTCGGGCATCACACGCCTGATGGGCGACATGAATGACGGTTTACGCACACCCGGTGCAGTCATGCTGGGTGGTGGAAATCCGGCGCAAATTCCTGAGATGCAGGATTATTTCCAGACGCTGCTGTCGGAAATGCTGGCAGCAGGCAAGCTGACCGAAGCGCTGTGCAATTACGACGGGCCGCAGGGCAAAGATGTGTTGCGTCATGCGCTGGCAGACATGTTACAGAAAGAACTCGGCTGGCAGCTTGACGCGCAAAACATCGCACTGACCAACGGCAGCCAGAGCGCCTTCTTCTATTTGTTCAACCTGTTCGCCGGACGCCGTGCCGACGGTAGTATGTCAAAAGTGTTGTTCCCGCTGGCACCGGAATATCTCGGTTATGCAGATGCCGGTCTGGACGAAAATCTGTTTGTTTCAGCCAAGCCGAACATCGAATTACTGCCGGAAGGCCAGTTCAAATATCACGTCGATTTCGATCATCTGAATATCACCGATGATATCGGCCTGATCTGCGTGTCACGCCCGACCAACCCGACCGGCAACGTCATTACTGACGAAGAACTGATCCGACTCGATGCGCTGGCACAGCAGAAAGATATTCCGTTATTAATCGATAACGCCTATGGCGTGCCGTTCCCGGGCATCGTATTCACTGACGCCACACCACTGTGGAATCCGAATATTATCCTGTGCATGAGCTTGTCGAAACTCGGCCTGCCGGGTTCCCGCTGTGGCATCGTGATTGCTGATGAAAAAATCATCAAAGCGATCAGTAATATGAACGGGATTATCAGTCTGTCGCCGGGCAGTGTCGGCCCTGCGATTGCCCATGAAATGATTGTCCGTGGCGATTTGCTGCGCCTTTCCGAAGAAGTGATCAAACCGTTCTATTTCCAGCGCGTGCAGGAAACTATCGCCACGCTGCGCCGTTATCTGCCGGAAGAACGTTGCCTGATCCACAAACCGGAAGGGGCGATTTTCCTGTGGCTGTGGTTCAGGGATTTACCGATCACCACCGAAGTGCTGTATCAGCGCCTGAAACAACGTGGGGTACTTATGGTACCGGGCGATTACTTCTTCCCGGGTCTCGAGCATCCGTGGCCACACACCCATCAGTGCATGCGGATGAATTACGTGCCTGATGCGGAACAGATCGAGCGCGGCGTGAAAATTCTGGCAGAAGAAGTAGAAAAAGCCCACGCTGAAGGCTGATTTTTCACAATAAAGTGACCAGGAGGAATGATATTCTTTCGGGTCACTTTATCAATCTAAGGACTCTTACTCATGAGTAGAAAACAATCTTATTCTCAATGACATCATAAAGTTATTTATATCTCCCTCAACGCATCCAGATACACATTCATTCAAAAAAATCAATTCATTTTATATATAGATATACATCACTTTATATTTTTTACAGTTAAACAAAAAAAATAACATTATTTATCAAAGAAATAAAAACCCAGTCAAGAGTTTTAGTATTTTACATAATCAATTAAATGGGGATTTTATTATCACTGGCGTATTTTTATGCAATATGTATTTTTTGATTTAAAAAATAGGTGAGAAAATGATTAACAGATTACGTCAATATATTAATAAAACAAACGGTACATACAGTTTTTTTAATCAGGTGACGTACATACAGCAAAACAAATGGGTAGCTAACAACCCCCGAAATCTTGGTGGAGCATGGTTAGGAAGTCATAGAGACTCAGAAAGTAAACAAATTCAGTACGGATTACGTGGAGCCTGTTATGGCCTCTCTGCGGCATATTTAATTACTGGTAGAGATTGGAGTAGTTTCAAATGTTTCATCAATACCTCCGCATCGCATCGATTGATATTAGGAATAATGAATATTCAGGAACAGAACTCTGCGTTGGCATATAAACAAGCTAAATTAAAAGCACAAAAAAGTTTATTTGATAATTTTCACCGCAAAGGGCATTCCCCCAACGTAAACTACATGCGTACTCAAGACGCATACCATCTGATAATGAAGAATGAGGGGAGGTTGATCTGCTTAAAAACGTCAACTCTGCCGCAGGCCAGTACTACCGCTGCAAGAATCGAAGGGCTGGTAAAATCGTTAAGGCAAGACAGCTTATATGAAATAGGTATTTATAAGGGTTGCAAGGGAGGCCATTCCATCGCTATCAGAACAGATGGGAACATGATTAAACTCTTTGATGCAAATATAGGTGAAATATCTTACAACTACAACACAAAACAGATCATGCATTTTGTGGAAGCACTTTGTATAGTATTTGATGGGTGTTACAAGAACTACAACCGAATCACAGTAGACGAATATTATCGTTAAGTTACATCACTCTAAATACATGCTTACCTCATCACTAAGAGCTTCAATTACGGAAAACACTTTGAAAGACTTGAACAAAATAAATACACCTCGTTTTACTTACTGATTAAGATAATATATTCCTCATCACATCCCGTTTTATGTTCCCCCTCATCGGGGGAACATAAACAGATCACGTTTATTCAGACTGATTTTCCAGCGCCGGTTTTTCAGTACCAATCGCAATTTTTTGCGGTTGCAATGCTTCCGGTACATCACGAACCAGATTGATATGCAGAAGGCCATTCGTAAATTCAGCCGCCGAGACGTGCATATGCTCTGCCAGCGTGAAGCTCAGGGTGAAAGGCTTAATCACCAGCCCCTGATGCAAATATTCCACTTTAGTTTCCAGCTGAGCCGGTGTGCCGCTGACCGTTAATCGCGGCCCTTCGACTTCAATATTCAGTTCGCTTTGCTGGAAACCGGCCAGCGCCAGTGAAATGCGGTAATGGTTGTCATCAGACTTTTCAATATTGTAAGGAGGAAAAGCCTGATCGGCGCCTTGCATTGAACTGGCTAATTTATCGAAACCAATCCACTGACGCAGTAATGGGGAAATATCATAATTACGCATAATGTAACTCCTTCTTTGAAGCGAGATGATTAATGTCGTCATCCTTTTTGGATGTGACAGTACAGCTCCCTGACGGCGAGCCTAAACTTTTTCATTTCGTGGCGGTCAACAACGATGATGGTCGCTGAATTAACGGATCTCGATACGCCGTGGTTTGGACGACTCAGGAACGACGCGTTCCAGATCGATATACAGCAAACCGTTCGACAAATTGGCCGCTTTTATCTGAATATGTTCAGCCAGCTGGAATTTGCGCTCGAAATTACGTTCCGCGATGCCCTGATATAAATAGGTTCGCTCAGTATCGCCAGGTGCATGCGCGCCTTTGACCAGCAGCATGTTGTCATGCGCAGTGATGTCCAGCTCAGATTCGGCAAAACCTGCGACCGCGATAGCAATCCGGTAATGATTTTCGTCAACCAACTCGACATTATAAGGGGGGTAGCCGCCGCCCTGATTCTGACCCGATTCGATAAGATTAAATAAACGGTCAAAACCAATGGCAGAACGGTAGAGCGGGGATAAATCAAAATTACGCATTGCTACTTCTCCTGATATTCAGCGAGTTTTTTAAATAGCCTTCCAGGCGGACAGACCAGCGTCACAGTGATGACAGAAGAACCCTTCCGGCGTTTCTCCTCCTGCGTCGTACAGTTAAAATGGAGACAAAAGGGCATATTTCAAGCCTGAAAAAACAAAAAATTTGGCTGTTGTTTATATGATGACAGCCAAAATACATGGCGGGACAGGGCTAAAATCCAGGGAGAGCAGGCGAATTCCTGCAAGATTTCAAATAGTAATTACACTTAATGGGATCGCAGCCACAGAGCTACAGCTTGCTTTGTTAATTTTTTGGGCTGAGTGGTATAAGTCACATTGACGTATAAGCTCAGCCTGACAGCATAAGATGAGTTCTAACATGACGAAATTTGCATTAACGCCGCTGATGACAGGATGTGTTTTTTTAGCGACGAGCGGTTGCTCCAGCGTAATGAGCCATACAGGTGGTGACACCGGATATTATTCAGGCGCACGTGCTGATGTGAATATGATAAAAAGCGATGACACCAGTTGGGCGATGACGCCGCTGCTGTTGATTGATTTGCCGTTCAGCGCCGTGCTGGATACGGTATTGCTGCCTTATGATTATTTTCGCAGCGGAAAAGTGACGACGCGCGATCGCGTCAAAGCCAGTGAAGAACACAATATTGCGCTGAGTAACGGTGTGGATATCGATCACATCCCGCCCATGACGACCACGCCGCGTCAGCAAAAATCGTCGACACATAAGAAGTAGTCACAATAAAACCGGCCTGTTCCGACCGGTTTACATCGTTCGCTAATCGCTATCGGCCACGCAAATCTGCGCATAGCCGTTACACTGGCGCATAAACGCCACTTTGCTGCCATCGGGAGAATACACTACGGCATCGGCACAGGGTGCGTTTTCTGATCGTTGCGTTAACCGCTGCATCTTTCCGCTTTCCATGTCCAGCCGCATCACGCTGTTATCGCATACCAGCGCCAGTGATTTTCCGTCCTGGCTCCAGCTGAAGGCTGATTGAATTCCGCTTTCAGAATGGCTGATTTGCGCCGGCGCGCCGCCGTTAGGTGACACCGTCCAGACCTGAACCACTCCGGTTTCATCTTGCATCAGAAACGCAATCTTTGCGCCATCCGGCGATACGCGCAACCAGTGACGCGGTTGCAGGGCAATACCATTTTCAGTAAAAGTAATCCGTCTCTGTTTCACGCCCGCGGGTGGCGCAGGCAGCATTTCCGGCGTACCCTGCAAAGGTTTATCACCCGCCTGAAGGTAATCCTCATCATTGCGCGGCAAATCCACCACGAAGATTTCCGGGTGCTTTTCGCCACGAGCGGAAAGCGTGTCGCCGATAAAAGCCAGCGCCCACCGCTGACGGCTGCCATCCGGTTTCAGATAGCCTTCACGGCCAATCCAGCCTTCTTCGTAAGCCCGGTTGATTTCATCGCTGCCGGGGTGAGGACAGGGCGTGGTTTCGCTGACCAGCATGCTGAAATGGCTTCCATCGTATTCACGGGGATGATGCTTTGGCGGAATAACGGGATATCCTGAAATCGCCACGCCGACGTTGCGCAGATCGAGCGCCGGATCGCGTTCATGCAACACATGGTCGTTATAGGTAAAGCTCAGACGCGAACCATCCGGGCTGAAGACGTGAACATGTGTGCCACCGCGCAGGGCTCCGGCGGTAAAGGGGGCGGTAATGTCCATCGCATCCAGCGTGACGGCCTTTTCGCGCGCGGGCTCAGTGACAATAACTCCACGACGGTGATGAAAATCATACTGCCAGCTGGCATCAGGATTTTCAGGGCCATGAATAAACGCATAACGGACAGTAAGATCCGGGCTGACGGTCACCACTCCCACATGCGCGCCGTCTTTTGCCTGATAAAGGACTTCCGTCTCACCGGTTTCGACATTCACGCGCTCAATGGTTGAACCGCTAAAAGAACCGCCATGCGGACGGACGTCATACACCAGCCACTGGCTGTCCGGCGTCCAGACATTAATGTTGGTGAGCTGATGCCCGCGGGCATCAGAAGTTAATTGTTTTTCCATGGCTGCAAGGTTCCTTCGGTACAAGCTCAGACGTTCAGAACAAATTTCTCGACCGCAAACGCCACGCCGTCTTCCGTGTTTGTTTTGGTAACGAACTGGCTGACGGCTTTTACGCTGTCCAGCGCATTCCCCATCGCGACACCAATTCCGGCGTATTCCAGCATCGCAATGTCGTTCTCCTGATCACCGAGCGTCATCACGCTCTCCCGCGCGATACCCAGTTTTTCCGCCAGTACTTTCACGCCTTCACCTTTATTCACGCGCTTATCGAGGATCTCGAGGAAATACGGTGAGCTTTTCATGATGGTGTAGCGTTCTTTTGCTTCAGCAGGAAGCTGACTGATGGCGCGATCCAGCAAGTCCGGATCGTCAATCATCATGACTTTCGGGAAGGTCAGTGCCGGATCCATTTCCTCTGCCGGGCAGAATTGCAACGGAATGCCGGTGGTGAAGGATTCATGTACGCTGTATTTGCTGATATGGCGGTTGGCGGTAAACAGGTCGGTTTGGGTCAGTGCATGGAAATGCACACCAAGGTCACGCGCCAGCTGTTCAAAGTAGTGATAATCTTCAATTTTGAGGGCTACTTCGGCAATTACGCTGCCATCTTTCGCATTGTGCACAAGCGCGCCGTTATTGGTGATGCAGTAACAACCGTCCTGCTGTAAATCCAGTTCCATCAGATAACGCTGCACACCGACGAACGGACGGCCGGTCGCCAGAACGATTTGCACACCTTTCGCCCGTGCTTCTGACAACGCTTTTTTAACGGCAGGGGTCACTTCATGCTGCGGATTGAGCAATGTCCCGTCCATATCAATTGCAATTAATTCAATAGCCATAGCATCCTCAGAGTTTAAGAAATCTTGCGCAATGCTAACGCGATTACCCGCTGTAAAGCCAGCCGCAATGCGGGTCGCGTCAGACGAAAAAAAAAGTCCGAAGCGGTTTCCCGTTTCGGACTCTTTATCAGCTCACGCCATTATCAGATATCGATATTGGCCGCTTTCAGGGCATTCTCTTCGATGAAGGCGCGACGCGGTTCAACCGCATCGCCCATCAGCGTAGTGAACAACTGGTCAGCAGCGATGGCATCTTTCACGGTCACACGTAACATGCGACGTTGTTCAGGATCCATGGTGGTTTCCCACAGCTGATCAGGGTTCATTTCGCCCAGACCTTTGTATCGCTGAATCGACAGACCACGACGGGACTCTTTCACCAGCCATTCCAGCGCCTGCTCGAAGCTGGTCACTGGCTGACGGCGTTCGCCACGTTCGATGAAGGCATCTTCTTCGATCAGGCCGCGCAGCTGTTCGCCCAGCGCACAGATTTTGCGGTATTCGCCACCCTGAATGAAGTCTGCATCGAGATCGTAATCCGTATCAACACCGTGTGTACGGATACGCAGAACCGGTTCGAAAAGCTGATGTTCACGGTTTTCACGCACGATCGCGCTGTAAGAACTGCCGTGCTGCTCTTTCTCATTGAGACGCGCAACCAGCGATTCTATCCAGGTCTGAACTTTCGCCTGATCGGTCAGATCTGACCCCGGCAGGGTCGGCTGATAGATCAGGTTATTCAGCAGCGCACGCGGATAACGACGCTCCATGCGGCCAATCATTTTCTGCACGCTGTGATGTTCAGCCACCAGTTTCTCCAGCGGTTCACCCGCCAGGGCTGGTGCATGGGCGTTGGCGTGTAACGTTGCCCCGTCCATCGCAATGGAAATCTGATACTGATCCATCGCTTCATCATCTTTAATGTACTGTTCCTGCTTACCTTTTTTCACTTTGTACAACGGCGGCTGTGCGATAAACACGTGGCCACGCTCGACAATTTCAGGCATCTGACGGTAGAAGAACGTCAGCAACAGGGTACGGATGTGTGAACCATCGACGTCGGCATCGGTCATGATGATGATGCTGTGATAGCGCAGTTTGTCCGGGTTGTACTCGTCACGGCCAATGCCGCAACCGAGCGCAGTAATCAGTGTTGCCACTTCCTGAGAAGAAAGCATTTTGTCGAAGCGCGCTTTTTCTACGTTGAGGATTTTACCTTTCAACGGCAGAATCGCCTGGTTCTTACGGTTACGGCCTTGTTTTGCAGAGCCGCCCGCTGAGTCCCCTTCCACTAAGTACAGTTCGGAATGCGCCGGGTCACGTTCCTGACAGTCCGCCAGTTTGCCTGGCAAGCCAGCCAGGTCCAGCGCACCTTTACGGCGGGTCATTTCACGGGCTTTACGGGCTGCTTCACGGGCGCGCGCAGCGTCGATGATTTTTCCCACAACGATTTTGGCGTCTGACGGATTTTCCATCAGGTAATCCACCAGCTTCTCGTTCATCAGCGTTTCAACAGCCGTTTTCACTTCAGAAGAAACCAGTTTGTCTTTGGTTTGTGAAGAGAACTTAGGATCCGGTACCTTCACAGAAACGACAGCAATCAGACCTTCACGGGCATCGTCACCGGTGGCGCTGATTTTGGATTTCTTGCTGTAACCTTCTTTATCCATGTAAGCGTTCAGGGTACGGGTCATTGCCGAACGGAAACCGGCTAAGTGAGTCCCGCCATCGCGCTGTGGAATATTGTTGGTGAAGCAGTAAATGTTTTCCTGGAAACCATCATTCCACTGCAACGCAACCTCAACGCCAATATCGTCCTTCATCGTAGAGAAATAGAATACGGTCGGATGGATTGGGGTTTTGTTTTTGTTCAGGTATTCCACGAAGGCTTTGATACCGCCTTCATAATGGAAGTGATCATTCTTACCATCACGTTTATCCAGAAGACGGATTGCCACGCCGGAGTTCAGGAATGACAGTTCACGCAGGCGTTTCGCCAGAATCTCATACTCGAATTCTGTGTGATTGGTGAAGGTGTTGAAGCTCGGCCAGAAACGTACCGTGGTACCGGTTACGTCAGTATCGCCAATCACTTTCAGCGGATCCTGCGGCTCGCCGTGCACGTAAGTCTGAGTGTGCACTTTGCCTTCACGGCGGATAACCAGTTCCAGTTTTTCCGACAAGGCATTAACGACGGAAACACCTACGCCATGCAGACCGCCGGAGACTTTATACGAGTTATCGTCGAATTTACCACCAGCATGAAGAACGGTCATAATGACCTGAGCAGCAGAAACGCCCTCTTCTTCATGAATGCCGGTCGGAATACCACGGCCATCATCCTGTACGGAAACAGAGTTATCCGCATGGATCGTGACCTGAATCTCTTTACAGTGGCCCGCGAGGGCTTCGTCGATAGCGTTGTCCACAACCTCGAATACCATGTGGTGCAGACCAGTGCCGTCATCGGTATCGCCGATATACATGCCGGGGCGCTTACGCACCGCGTCCAGCCCTTTTAATACCTTGATACTTGAGGAGTCATAAGAATTCGACATCAACGTTTCTCGCTCATTTTTAGTCCTGTGATAGAACGGCTATTTTACCTTGTTCCACGCGGAACATCTTGCCCTTTTCACCCATCATATCGGTCACTTGCTCAGCGCTTATCGCACTGACAAAAACCTGTGCCTGGGTGGCTTTCAGGCGATCAGCCAGCAACCGACGTCGGTCGGCGTCCAGCTCAGAGGCAAAATCGTCAAGAAGATACAGGCAACGCCGCCCGCTCTGTCGGGTGAGAAACTCACCCTGCGCCAGTCTCAGCGCACACATCAGTAACTTCAACTGCCCACGGGACAGTAAATCTTCCACCGGCGTGCCGTCGGCACGAATGCGGAAATCCGCTTTATGCGGGCCTGATGCGGTATAGGTTAAGGCTCTGTCGCGTTCAAAATTACGCTCCAGCAACTCGCCGTACTCAGTCTCCTTATCCCATCCACGCTGGAAAGAAAAACTGAGGGCGAATTCGGGCAGGAATTGCGCGCAGGTCGCGCTGATATCAGCCGCGATCGCGTCGCTGTAAGCTGCCCGCCATTCGCTAATACGCCCGGCTAACGGGATCAGTTCCTGATCCCAGGCACGAATTTGCGCATAACGACTCACCTGTCGCAGCGCGGCGTTGCGCTGCTTGAGTAACCGTCGCAGGTTGCTCCAGGCGATAAAAAAACCGGGGTCGTGATGAAAACAACCCCAGTCAATAAATGCCCGCCGGTACTTCGGCCCGCCGTTGAGCAGGGTGAAGCCTTCGGGTGTGATCAGTTGCATCGGCAGCATCTGTGCCAGTTCAGACACTTTGTGGCCATCACTGCCATCAATGCGTACTTTACTGTCGCCCTGACGGCTTTTGCTCAGACCAATCGACAATTCACGTTCACCGCCGTCATCCACACGCGCATGGAGAACAAACTCCGGCTGATCGTGACGAATCACGCGTCCGGCCTGCAAACTGCGAAAAGCGCGGCCATGCCCCAGCGTATAGACCGCTTCGAGCACACTGGTTTTACCGCTGCCATTGGGACCGACCAGAAAGTTAAAACCGGGCGACGGATCTAAATCTGCCGCCTCGATGTTGCGGAAATCTTTTATCAGTAAGCGCGTTAAGGCCATCTACTATCCATTCCAGGGCATCATCGTCGCAGTCAGTTTGCGTGCAGCTACAGTAAGCGGAGCATACTCAGGTGCGTGGGCATTGCGAACACTGCCCGCTCGCAAAATGACAAGTCAGATAGCCCGATTACAGCCGCATTGGCATAACGACATACGCCGCCGACTGACTGGCTGCGTCTTCGATCTGCACGCTGGAAACAGAGTCCGTCAGCAACAGATTAACGTCTTCGCACTTGAGTGCATTGAGCACATCCAGTACGTAACTGACGTTGAAACCGATTTCCATTTCAGTGCCTTCGTAACCGACATCCAGAATTTCTTCTGCTTCTTCCTGTTCCGGGTTATTCGCGGTGATTTTCAGCTGGTTATGGCTGACATACAAACGCACGCCGCGGAATTTTTCATTGGACAGGATCGCGGCACGGGCAAACGCCTGCTTGAGCAAATCGCAGCCTGCCTGCAGCGTTTTGTCCGGATTTTTCGGCAATACGCGGCGATAGTCAGGGAAACGACCGTCAACCAGTTTAGAGGTAAAGATGAAGTCGCCGACGTGAGCACGGATATTGTTGCTGCCGATTTGCAGCTGCAATGTGGTGTCACCGCCATCAAGCAGACGCACCAGTTCCATCACGCCTTTACGCGGCACGATCACCGAATGCGACGGCAGAGACTGGCCGATTGGCATAGAACATACGGCCAGACGGTGACCGTCGGTCGCGACAGTACGCAGTTCTTCACCTTCGGTTTCGAACAGCATACCGTTTAAATAATAACGAACGTCCTGATGGGCCATAGAAAACTGCGTGGCTTCGATCAGACGTTTCAACGTGGCCTGCGGCAGGGTGAATTCTACTTCGCTTTGCCAGTCGTCGAGATTAGGGAAATCTGTCGCCGGTAAGGTCGACAGCGAGAAACGGCTGCGGCCTGATTTTACCAGCATGCGGTCGCCGTCGAGCGCGACGGAAATTTCCGCGCCTTCCGGCAATCCACGGCAGATATCAAAGAATTTACGCGCCGGCACCGTGGTGGCACCCGCTTCATGTGGCTGAGACAGCGCGACTTTCGCCACCATCTCCATTTCCAAATCCGTCCCGGTCAGCGACAGCGCGCCATCCGTCACCTGTAATAACAGGTTACCCAGAATAGGCAACGTTGGTCGTCCACCCAGCGGACTACTGACCTGTTGCAGTGGTTTCAGCAAATGCTCACGTTCAACAATAAATTTCATAGCGCTAGGAAGATAATGTTCTGATTAAGTTGGAGAAATCTTCTTTGATGTCGTGACTTTCTTCACGCAACTGCTCGATTTTACGGCAGGCGTGCAACACCGTGGTATGGTCCCGACCACCGAACGCATCGCCGATTTCTGGCAGGCTGTGGTTGGTCAGCTCTTTCGCCAGCGCCATCGCCATCTGGCGTGGGCGGGCTACCGAACGGGAGCGCCGTTTGGAAAGCAGGTCAGCGACCTTGATTTTATAATATTCGGCCACTGTTTTCTGAATATTATCGATAGTGACCAGCTTCTCCTGAAGCGCTAACAAATCGCGCAACGCTTCACGAACGAAGTCGATAGTGATCGCACGGCCGGTAAAGTTGGCGTTGGCAATCACACGGTTCAGTGCGCCTTCAAGCTCACGCACATTCGATCGCAGACGTTTAGCAATAAAGAAGGCAACTTCGCCCGGCAGACGAATATCGTTTTCGTCCGCCTTTTTCATCAGGATCGCCACGCGGGTTTCTAATTCAGGCGGCTCGATAGCCACCGTCAGACCCCAGCCGAAACGCGATTTCAGACGATCTTCAACACCGTTGATCTCTTTTGGATAACGATCCGAGGTCAGGATGATCTGCTGATTACCTTCCAGCAGGGCATTAAAGGTGTGGAAGAACTCTTCCTGCGAACGTTCTTTATTAGCAAAAAATTGAATGTCATCGATGAGCAACGCATCAACAGAACGGTAGTAACGTTTGAATTCTTCGATGGCGTTGTTTTGCAGGGCTTTGACCATGTCCTGTACAAAACGCTCGGAGTGCATGTACACCACTTTGGCATTGGCTTTACGCGCCATGATGCCGTTACCGACGGCGTGCAATAAGTGGGTTTTACCCAGGCCAGTGCCACCATAGAGGAAAAGCGGGTTGTACGCGCCACCCGGATTATCCGCCACCTGACGCGCCGCCGCGCGAGCCAGTTGGTTAGATTTACCTTCTACGAAGTTATCAAAGGTATGTTTCGGGTTGACGTTAGAGCGATAAGACAGCTCAGGCTGAGCCGGTGAGCTGTCCCAGCTTGGACGGGAAGGCGCCAGACGCGGAATGGCAGGCGCAGCCTGTGAACTGACGCTGGCCGCAACAGGCTGGCTGACGCGTTGGATCACCGGCTTGCTGCCGACTTCAAAACGCAGCAACGGTGCATCCGTGCCACAGAAATCGTTAAGCAAGCCGTTAATATTATTTAGGTATTTGTCACGAACCCAATCCAGAACAAAACGATTCGGGGCATACAGCGCCAGCGTATTGTCGTTGAGTTCCGCCTGCAGGGGGCGTATCCACATACTGAATTCTGTGGCAGGTAGTTCATCCTGCAAACGGGCAAGACATTGCTGCCAAAGCGAAAGTGACACGGCGGACTCCACTCGAACAAGTATCAAAAAAGAAAAGGATCAGGATATTTTTTAAATCATGATTTTTGGCACACGTTCCGCCCGTTAATGGGGGAAAATTTCTCTCACCACCCTGTCAGTGGCGTAAAGTCACGTGCGAACCGCTTTTTGCGGTTTTTGTCGACAGCATCCCAGCCGGGATCGCGATCGGAATGGCGGATCATAACGCAATACGGCCCAGAGATCCTCCCCTTCCTGACAGATTAGATCCTTTTTATCCACAGGCAGCAATCGGCAAGTGGGTAAGCTTAGCCGATCCTTTTAAAATTAGGCGATGTAATCATCACTCTGGTGAAAAAATAGGAGTCCGCTGAGTTAAATTTCATCATACTGCGAGAAAGATCGCACGCCTGTGGATAAGGATCAGGTGAGGATCCTTGCGATTTGCGGCAGAGTCCGTATAATCTTCAGCCCTACGTGTGAAGCCTGTGTTCCTGATGGTCATAACCAGATGGATATTGCGGTGTGACCACGGGCAATTCTGGTAAACACTTGAACCATTTCTGGCAATGTAAATTGACTCAGGACTGTACAGTTATTACAATCCCGCTTCTTTATATGTTGCGACAAAGGCACCGGTCGTTTTTTCGCCGAAATGTCTTCGCGTTTACTGATCAGTAATAATTTAAGTTTAGGTAGAAATCGCCATGAAACGCACTTTCCAACCGTCCGTATTGAAGCGCAACCGTAGCCACGGCTTCCGTGCTCGTATGGCCACCAAAAATGGTCGTCAGGTTCTGGCTCGCCGTCGTGCGAAAGGCCGTACCCGTCTGTCAGCTTCTAAGTAATAAAAGCTAACCTATTTAGTGGTTAAGCTCGCTTTTCCCAGGGAGTTACGTTTGTTAACTCCCCGTCATTTCACTTTCGTCTTCCAGCAGCCACAACGGGCTGGCACGCCGCAAATCACTATACTCGGCCGCCTGAACGAGCTGGGGCATCCCCGCATCGGTCTCACCGTCGCAAAAAAACACGTCAAACGCGCACATGAACGCAATCGGATCAAACGCCTTACCCGCGAAAGTTTCCGGTTGAATCAGCATACGCTGCCGTCGATGGATTTTGTGGTAGTAGCCAAAAAGGGTGTCGCCGATTTAGATAATCGCGCGCTGACGGAAGCGTTGGAGAAATTATGGCGTCGACATTGCCGACAGGCTCCCGCATCCTGATAAAGCTGATACGTGGTTATCAGCTATTCATCAGTCCGTTGCTCGGGCCGCATTGCCGCTTTCGACCAACCTGCTCTCAATACAGTATTGAAGCAATTGGTCGTTTTGGCATGTTAAAAGGCAGTTGGTTGACTTTGAAACGCGTATTAAAATGCCATCCTTTGAACCCAGGTGGTGATGACCCCGTACCGCCGAAAACCGACAATAACAGAGAACACTAACGATGGATTCGCAACGCAATCTTTTCCTCATCGCTCTGCTGTTCGTGTCTTTCATGATCTGGCAGGCATGGCAAACGGACCACGCTCCGCAACCGGCCAACCAGACCACGCAACAGACTGCGAACACTGCAAACGGTGATGCTACTAATCAGGCTGTTCCTGATAGCGGACAGGGCAAATTAATTACAGTTAACAGTGATGTGCTGTCATTAACGATCAACACCCGTGGTGGCGACATTGAGCAGGCTCTGCTGAAGGCTTACCCAACGACTTTGGGCTCTGACCAGCCTTTCCAGTTACTGGAAACCACTCCTAATTTCCTCTATCAGGCACAAAGTGGTCTGACAGGTAAAAACGGTCCAGACAATCCGGCTAACGGTGAACGCCCTCTGTTCAAGGCGAGCTCCGATACCTTCACAATGGCTGAAGGCCAGTCTGAACTGCGCATTCCGATGACTTACACGGCGGCGAACGGTGCGATTTACACCAAAACCTTCGTGATCAAACGTGGCTCTTACGCGGTAAACGTTGAATACAACATCAACAACACCACGGCTACCCCGCTTGAACTGACCATGTTCGGTCAGCTGAAACAAACCACCGAATTACCTAAGCACCGTGATACCGGCAGCAATAACTTTGCTCTGCACACGTTCCGCGGCGCGGCATATTCCTCAAGTGATGACAAATATCAGAAGTATGCGTTCGATAAGAGCGAAGCACTGAATGTCACGACTCAGGGTGGTTGGGTTGCGATGTTGCAGCAGTACTTTGCAACGGCGTGGATCCCATCAGCGAAAGACACCAATACCTTCTTCACCACCACCAATAACGGTATTTCAACGATTGGCTTTAAAGGCACACCGTTTACCGTTGCACCAGGTGCACAGCAACAAGTTGCTTCTATCCTGTGGGTTGGTCCGGAAATTCAGGACAAGATGGCCGCTATCGCGCCACACCTTGACCTGACGGTTGACTACGGTTGGTTATGGTTCATCTCTCAGCCACTGTTCAAACTGTTGAAATTCATTCAAGGGTTTGTCGGTAACTGGGGCTTCTCGATCATCGTTATCACCTTTATTGTTCGCGGTATCATGTATCCACTGACCCGCGCACAGTACACGTCGATGGCGAAAATGCGTATGTTGCAGCCGAAACTGGCCGCCATGCGTGAACGTATCGGTGATGACAAACAGCGCATGAGTCAGGAAATGATGGCGCTGTATAAGTCTGAGAAAGTGAACCCGCTGGGTGGCTGTCTGCCGCTGGTTATTCAGATGCCAATCTTCCTGGCACTGTATTACATGCTGTCTGGTTCCATTGAACTGCGCCACGCGCCATTCATCCTGTGGATCCATGACTTGTCAGCACAAGACCCGTACTACATTCTGCCGGTTCTGATGGGTATCACGATGTTCTTCATCCAGAAGATGTCGCCGACCACCGTCACTGACCCGATGCAGCAGAAGATCATGACCTTCATGCCGGTCATCTTCACCGTGTTCTTCCTGTGGTTCCCGTCTGGCCTGGTGGTGTACTACATCGTCAGTAACCTGGTCACCATTCTCCAGCAGCAGCTGATTTATCGCGGGCTGGAAAAACGTGGCCTGCACAGCCGCGACAAGAAAAAGTCATAAGTGAATGTCAGGACGGCTTTCGTCCTGACCGCTAAACTTGATGATAAAAAAGAAAGGCGATCATTTGATCGCCTTTTGCATATCCGTAAAAAGACCAACAGAGATCATTGCTATGAGCACCTCAGATACCATTATTGCCCAAGCAACCCCACCCGGCCGCGGTGGTGTGGGCATTTTGCGCATTTCCGGCCGTGCGGCGCGTGATGTGGCACAGGCTGTCTTAGGTAAACTGCCCAAGCCGCGTTATGCCGATTATCTGCCGTTTCAGGATGCTGATGGCAGCGCGCTGGATCAGGGCATCGCGTTGTGGTTCCCCGGCCCGAATTCCTTTACCGGCGAAGACGTGCTTGAGCTGCAAGGCCACGGCGGGCCGGTGATCCTGGATTTGCTGCTTAAACGCATTATCGCGCTGGAAAACGTGCGAATTGCGCGTCCGGGCGAATTCTCTGAACGGGCTTTCCTCAACGATAAACTCGACCTGGCGCAGGCTGAAGCGATTGCTGATCTTATCGACGCCAGCTCCGAGCAGGCCGCACGTTCAGCGGTTAACTCCTTACAGGGCGCTTTCTCGAACCGTATTCATCATCTGGTGGAAGCACTCACTCACCTGCGGATCTTTGTCGAAGCGGCTATCGACTTCCCCGATGAGGAAATCGACTTCCTGTCCGACGGTAAAATCGAAGCCAAACTCAATACGGTGATGGGTGATCTCGATGCCGTGCGGGCCGAAGCACGTCAGGGTAGCCTGCTGCGTGAAGGGATGAAAGTGGTGATTGCCGGGCGTCCGAACGCCGGTAAATCCAGCCTGCTGAACGCGCTGGCCGGTCGTGAAGCGGCGATCGTGACCGATATCGCGGGCACCACGCGAGACGTTTTACGCGAACATATCCACCTTGATGGCATGCCGTTGCACATCATTGACACCGCCGGGTTACGTGAAGCCAGCGATGAAGTTGAGCGCATTGGTATCGAACGTGCATGGAATGAGATTGAACAGGCGGACTTAGTGCTGTTTATGGTCGACGGTACAACAACGGAAGCAACCGAGCCTGCGGACATCTGGCCCGAATTTATGGCCCGCCTGCCCGCGAGTTTACCTATTGTCGTTGTACGCAACAAAGCGGATATCACCGGGGAAGCGCTGGGACAAACGGAAGTGAATGGTCACTCACTTATTCGCCTTTCTGCCCGCACCGGCGATGGCGTTGATCTGCTGCGCGATCATCTGAAACAGGTGATGGGCTTCAATCACAATATGGAAGGCGGATTCCTTGCCCGTCGCCGTCACCTGCAGGCGCTGGAACAGGCCGCACAGCATCTGGTTCAGGGTAAAGATCAACTGCTTGGCGCATGGGCGGGTGAACTGCTGGCGGAAGAATTGCGTCTGGCCCAGCAATCGCTGAGCGAAATCACCGGTGAATTTACCTCGGATGATTTACTGGGGCGTATCTTCTCGAGTTTCTGTATCGGTAAATAAGCCGCTGTTCGCAGCAAACAAAACCCACATTGAAGAATGTGGGTTTTTTATTTTATTCAAAGGATTACGCCTTACCAGACTTTATAAATGCGTCCGGTCTGCGCCCCTTCCACGCTGCGACGATACGCTTTCGCCACGCGCGCTGCCGGTGCAGCCTCAAAGCCCGGGAAGAACGGGCCATAAGCTTTCAGCGACTCTTCTACTACGGTCGGGCTGACCACATTGATGCGAATACCCCGTGACAGTTCAATCGCCGCGCCCCGGACAAAGCCTTCGACGGCGGCATTTACCGTGGTGGCGTTCGCCCCCTGACGGATAGGTTCATCAGCAATGATCCCGCTGGTCAGCGTGATGGAACCGCCATCGTTAAGGAATGACTGACCGATCAGCGCAAGGCGCACCTGGCCAAGCAGTTTATTCTGCAAACCAATATTGAACTGTGCTGCGGTCATCTCCACCAGCGGGCCAAAGTGCAGGCTGCCGGTAGTAGCAATAATCGCATCAACTTTTCCCGTACTCTGGAAAAGCGCTTTTACGCTGTTTTCATCGGTAATATCGACCTGAAAATCGCCGCGGGTTTTGCCTGCGGTGACAATTTCATGGTCTGCGCTAAGCTCCTGAATCACGGCTTTACCCAATGTACCTGTCCCGCCAATCACTAAAATTTTCATCAGATATTCCTCAACGTTGTTTGCAGGACCATCTTTCACCAAACTACGGGTTAGATATAGAATCGTATTATTCATTCTGTTCTAACTCAGGGTTTGTAATGTGGATAAGTTGCGGAATATCGAGGTCTTTATCAGCGTGGTAGAAACCGGGAATTTCAGTACAGCAGCGGAAAAGCTGGGGATTTCAGCAGTGATGGTCGGCAAGCATATTCAGCAGCTGGAAAAGTATTTGAATGCCCGCCTGTTGCAACGCACCACACGCAAGCAAAGCCTGACGGATGCCGGTGAAGTGTTTTACGAGAACGGAAAACGGGTGCTGGAGCAGATGAAATTCACCGAAAGCGCGATGGAAAGCCTGCAAAGCGTGCCGACCGGACTGCTGCGGATCAGCGCACCCGTATCACTCGGCTCCAGCGTGGTGGCGCCGATGCTGGCCCGTTATCTGCAAAAACACCCGAAAGTAAACGTGGAACTGATACTGAGCAACGCCAGGGTAGATTTGATCGCAGAGGGTTTTGACGCGGCGATCCGTATTGGCGAAATTGGCGATGACCGGCTGGTCGCCAAGCCGCTGAACCCTTATGAAATGGTGATCTGCGCTTCTGCAGATTATTTACAGCGTTTCGGCACGCCCGCGACGCCGGAAGATCTGAAAACGCACCCGTGCCTGGTGCATACCGTCTGGAATCAGAGTGAAGGCTGGCATCTGGCGAATGCAGAGCGCACCACGTCAGCGTGGCCGGTTAACAGCCGCTATGTATCCAACGACGGTCATGCGCTGCGCGCTGCCGCACTGGAAGGCGCCGGTTTGTTGCTGCAACCCAAAGTGTTACTGGCCGAAGATATCGCCAGCGGAAAACTGATCCCGGTACTTGAGTCTTTTATCCCGAAACCCCGGGCAGTGCATCTGGTTTATCTGCCCGATTTCAGGCCGCGCGCCAAACTGACCAGCCTGATTAACTTCATGACTGAACACGCCTTTTACTGAGCCTTACGCAAAATACAAAACGGTAAGTGATCGCTCACTTACCGCTCAGTTTTGAACACTTTTAATCAGACGAAATCAGAGCTTAAAGCCTGCTACCACGGTTTCCAGCTGAACGGTCTGATCCTGCATCGCCTGCGCAGCGGCAGAAACCTGTTCCACCAGCGCGGCGTTCTGCTGCGTGGCGTTATCCAGCTGCGTGATAGCCACATTTACCTGCTCAATGCCCAGACTTTGCTCCTGACTGGAAGACATGATTTCGTTCATCAGCGTCGCCACGTTGTTCACGCCACCCATGACTTCATCCATCGTCGTTCCGGCGGTCGCCACCAGTTCGCTGCCGGTGGCGATATCCGCCACAGAATCCTCGATCAGCTTTTTGATTTCACGCGCGGAAGTGGCTGAGCGCTGTGCCAGACTGCGCACTTCGGATGCCACAACGGCGAAACCGCGTCCCTGTTCACCGGCACGCGCCGCTTCAACCGCCGCATTCAGCGCCAGAATGTTGGTCTGGAAAGCGATGCCGTCGATCACGCTGATGATATCGACGATTTTATGTGAAGAGCGGGTGATCGAGCCCATGGTCTCAACCACCTGTTTCACCACGTCCGAGCCCCTCCCGGCAACAGCCGAGGCATCACGGGCCAACTGGTTAGCCCCTTCCGCATTGGCAGCGTTCTGTTTCACGGTGCTGGTCAGCTGTTCCATTGAGGCTGCCGTTTCGACAATCGAGCTGGCCTGTTCTTCGGTTCGTGCTGACAAGTCCAGGTTACCGCTGGCAATCTGGCGCGAAGCCGAAGTGATAGCCAGACTGCTGTCGCCAACCTGACGCAGAATGGATTGCAGGAAAGACAGGAAACCGTTGAAGTTCTGGTTGATCTGATTGAACTCAGGGCTGCGGCTTTCCGGTAAGCGCCGGGTTAAGTCGGCACCGCCCGCAGAAAGCTGGGCGATATTTTTATTCAGTGCCGCCAGCTGGCGCATGAAAATTTTAATCGCGGCGATCAGAACGATCAGCAACAGCAAGACCATCGGGATTTGAACCAGTCCGAGACTCGTCAGAATGCTGTGGCTGCGCGCCAGTAACTGACTGGTCGGCATGTCGGTGGCGATAAACCACGGCCCCTGAATGTTGCTCATAAACATGGTATGCGACGTGCCGTCATTATCGTAGTCAGCCACCAGACTCGCCTGCCCGTTGATCTGATCCAGACTTTTGCGGATCTGCATCGCCAGCGGAGAAGTTTCGCCCAGTGAGGCCAGTTTCGGCAGTTTTTCATCCGTGGAATGACTGGTACCGACGATGGTGCCGTCTTTTTCCACGATATAAATCCTGGCGTGAACCTTTTTCTCCATCTCTGTCACCAGCTGGTTAAAGAACCCCAGTGTGACGTCAATGGTGGCGACGCCCCATTGCTTATCATCTTTGTAAATCGGCATCGCACAGTTAGTCCGCGGCTGGGTGCTGGCGTCATCGAAATAAGCAGGCGCCCAGACACACTGACCCTTTTCACCTTTTGATGCCGCCAGATACCACGACTGATCGAAATAGTTTGGGGATTCGGCGCTGTTCCAGAAAGTATTGACCGTCAGTTGATTATTATTATTACGGGCAAAGAAGGTGCTGAATTTGATTTTGGCCGGATCGCGTTGGTTCGGCAGAGGCCAGATCCCGCCGCCAAACACGGCAGAGTCACCGTACTGATCAACCAGTGCCGGAAGTAAACGATCGATACTGTCGCTGTCCATTTGTGCAACAGTCTGGGTAATGGTGCGAACCTGTGACTCAACTTTATTCAGGCGGTCATTAATTGCCACCGCGACATCATCCACCTGATTAGCAACCAGATTACTTTCTGTCTGTTTCAGCTGGGGAGCGATATACACCTGGATCACGATAAGCGTAACGATGATCAGCACAATAAAAAACAAGCTGATCAATGCGATAAAGCGGGATTGCGTCGTTTTTAACATTTTTGGGTACTCGCAGGCAAAGCAGCGAGATCGCTGCTTAATTAGTAACGGCATTTTCTGGCGTTTCTTTATGTGGCTGTAGTAGATATATCTGGTGTAAGAATCTTATGAGTAAAAATCCAGAACATCATTCCAGTGAGATTCTTTCCCAATAAGAGATTAAGACTGTGATTACTTTCACTTTATGTTTATGAAAAACTGTATGAAAAGGGAAGAATGTGTGTGGCACTGCGGGGTTTAAGCGGTTTTTAATGATTTCTCTTAATGTTATTCTTTAGAACAATTGAGAAACTGCGGTCGAACCATTAATCATGGAGTGAACAATGGCGTGCCATTTTGCAAGATGGGCAATGACGGATGCAGAACCGGATACACACCGGTTGCCGCAAGAGATCGTATTATTTGCAAAACACCTTTCCGAAAAACAGCGCAAGCGTTTCTTAAACGGCCGCGTTCTGCTGGCAGAAATGATTTTCTATCTCTATGGAATCGCGGAACTTCCCAGCGTCATCACGTTACCTAGCGGTCGTCCGAGTTTTGAATCCCCTGATTTGCCTGATTTCAGTCTGGCGTATGCAGGAAGTACCGTCGGTGTTTTAATCAGCAGCGAAGGGAAAGTCGGCCTCGATCTCGAAATCATTCATGCCCGCAGTGCGCTGGTGAATCAGCAACAGCAATTACAGCTTTCTGCGGTGGAGAAAACCTGGATTGCTATGCAATCCGATCCGGTGGAATCCTCTCTGCAACTGTGGTGTATCCGCCAGAGCATGCTGAAAATGTCCGGCCTGAACGATCAGAGTCCGCTTACGCTCAGCCTGAATCCCGCTTCTGGTCGTTTACGGTCTACCGTAACGCCCGAGGCGCAGGTGATGAGCGACATTGAAGGTTCCATTATCTGGTCATGTGCGCAGTCACCCTCGATTATCCGTTTGCAGTGCTGGCGTTACGAACCTGAAAACGGCTTCACCCGCACACAAACCCTGGCCACAGACCAGCAATCTGAATCACCACACTTCATGAAATTCATCAGCCTGCCACCCGCTAAATAAAACTTCACTTTTGTTTACGCCCGTCGTGCCGTTTTTCGTTTATGGTTACAGGCAGTTCCTTTCGCAAAGTCATCCATAACAGGAGTTACCCATGTCAGCTCAACCACTGAAGTTTGTCACACTGTTAGGCAGTCTTCGTAAAGCGTCTTACAACGGAATGGTCGCCCGCACATTGCCAAAAGTGGCACCAGAGGGCATCAGCATTGAGGCGTTGCCTTCCATCGGTACACTGCCGCTCTATGATGCAGATATTCAGCAGGAAGAAGGCTTTCCGGCGGATGTTGAAGCGATTGCGGAACAAATCCGTCAGGCGGATGGCGTCATTATCGTCACGCCGGAGTATAACTACTCCGTTCCGGGCGGCCTGAAAAATGCGATCGACTGGATTTCCCGCCTGCCGAATCAGCCACTGGCCGGTAAGCCCGTGCTGATCCAGACCAGTTCAATGGGTCCGGTCGGCGGGGCACGTTGTCAGTATCATCTGCGTCAGATTCTGGTGTTCCTGGATGCGATGGTGATGAATAAACCCGAATTTATGGGGGGTGTGATCCAGAATAAAGTGGATGAGCAAATCGGCGAAGTCATCGACCAGGGGACGCTCGATTTCCTGCGCGGCCAGCTGACGGCATTTGCCGACTATACGCGCCGCGTCAGCCAATAATTCCGGTCATCAGAAATGCAAACAGCCCGCAATGCGGGCTGTTTTTTTACAGGCGTTAAGCAGATTTCAGCGGATTAATGCCCGTCGACAAACGCGATTTTCAGCACAAACAGCAGGGCTACGACCACCACACACGGGCTGATTTCTTTCCAGCGGCCGGTGCCCAGTTTCATCACCACGTAAGAGATGAAGCCCAGCGCGATACCTTCGGTGATCGAGAAGCTGAACGGCATCATTACCGCGGTCACGAACGCCGGAACCGCTTCGGTCAGGTCATCCCATGAAACGCGCGCGAGGCTGGACGTCATCAGCACGCCGACATAAATCAGCGCACCGGCCGCCGCGTATTCCGGCACCATCCCCGCCAGTGGGGAAATGAAGATCACCAGCAGGAACAGTAAACCGGTCACCACCGCCGTCAGACCGGTACGGCCGCCGACAGATACGCCGGAGGTGCTTTCAATATAAGCGCCCACAGAAGACGTACCGATAAATGCCCCCGCCACGGAAGACACGCTGTCAACGTACAGCGCCTGTTTCATCTGCGGGAACTTGCCCTGCGCATCAGCCAGACCGGCTTTGTCGGTCACACCAATCAGCGTGCCGGAGGAGTCAAACAGGTTCACCAGCATGAAGGAGAAAATGACGCCCGCCAGACCGATATTCAGCGCGCCTTTCAAATCCACCTGACCGACAACCGTGGTGATGCTCGGCGGCATCGACCAGAAACCGGTGTAATGCACATCACCAATCATCAGGCCAATGACTGTCGTGACAATAATCGACACCAGCACCGAGGCGTGGAAATTGCGCGACGCCAGCACGGCAATAATGAAGAACCCCAGCACACCGAGCAGCACGTTGTGCGAGGTCAGATTACCGATGGTCACGATGGTGTCAGGGTTCGGGACAATAATGCCGGCGTTTTTCAGCCCCATCATGCCGATAAACAGCCCGATACCGGCGGTAATGCCCACACGTAAACTGACCGGAATATTGGCAATCATCCAGTAACGGATGCGGAAAATAGTCAGCAGCAGCAAACCCACAGCACCCCAGAATATCGCGCCCATCCCGATCTGCCATGAAACCCCCATCGCGCCCACGACCACAAACGCAAAGAACGCATTCAGACCCATCGCCGGTGCCAGAGCGACCGGCAGGTTGGCGATCACGCCCATCAGGATGCTGCCGAACGCGGCAATCAGACAGGTAGTCACGAACACGGCCTGTTTATCCATCCCCGCAACACCCAGGATCTGCGGGTTCACGAAAACGATATAGACCATGGTCAGGAAGGTAGTTAAACCGGCGATAGTTTCGGTGCGTACGGTGGTGCCGTGCTGCGTCAGTTTAAACAGACGTTCAGCCAGACCTTTACCCGCAGTCGCATTGCTCTGTGGTGTGCTCATTGGTGAGTTCCAAAATGGGGGAAAAACAATCGGGGGGTATCCTAAGGATTTTAGCCCGAAAGCGCCAGCACTGGATGTATGGGATTAAATCTATCGTTCGGGTACAGTGCCATAATGCACGCCAATAGATGAAACGCTCACAGGGAGAAAGTATGTCACAGGTTGAATGTGTCTTTTTTGATTGCGACGGTACGCTGGTGGACAGTGAATTGTTGTGCTGCGAAGCCTATGTCGAAATGTTCGCGCATTTTGGTGTGACGGTTTCATTCGACGAAATGTATAAGAAATACAAAGGCGTCAAACTTTACGAAATCGTCGCGATCGTCAATAAAGAGCACGGTATCGACGTGCCGAAAGAAGAAATGGAAGTCGTGTTTCGCCAGCATGTTGCCCGTCTTTTCGACAGCAAACTTGAACCTATTGACGGCGCACGCGAGTTACTGGAACAAATCACCGTGCCGATGTGTGTCGTCTCAAACGGACCGGTCACCAAAATGCAGCACTCTCTCGGCCTGACCGGATTGCTGCCTTTTATGGGGGATAAGTTATTCAGCGGCTATGATTTACAGCGCTGGAAACCCGATCCTGCCGTCTTGTACAAAGCAGCCGACGTCATGAACGTGCCGGTGGAAAACTGCATTCTGGTAGAAGATTCCGTGGCAGGCGCACAGGCCGGGATCACCGCAGGCATCCCGGTGTTTTACTACTGCGCCGATCCGCATAACCCGCCGCTGGATCACCCGCTGGTGACCACTTTCCACGACATGCGCGAACTGCCGGGGATCTGGCGGGAGATGGGGTATCAGGTCACTCGCTGAGTGATTTTTCGTAAGCCTGCATCCGCTTTTCCAGCTCCGTCAGAGATCGCAGGCCATCAGCCAGCGGCAGGGTTTTATCATTGAAGATTTCCAGTGACCAGGGGCCGGTGAAACCTTTACGGTTCAGCGTGCTGACAAAATCCACCAGCGGTAAATCGCCCTGCCCCGGATAACAGCGGTAACTACGGCTCCACTGCTGCACGTTCATGTCTTTGAACGGTACATCGGCCAGTTGCAGGAAACAGATTTTTTCCAGCGGCACTTCATCCAGACGGTCAAGATTGTCGCCCACGGCGAGAATATGAAAGCTGTCGAGCACAATGCCCAGCGCCGGACTGTTCACCTCGCGTACGCGATCCCACGCCTGGCGGTAACGGTTGACGTGTTTACCCCATGCCAGCGCTTCATAGCCGATACGGATGTCATACAGCTCCGCCATTTCCGCCAGCGCAGCGAGATCGGCAATCTGCACTTCCCGCTCCGGTGAACTTTCCGGATCGGTGTTGCTGCACACCAGTAAATGATCGCAGCCAAGCTCGCTCATCAGGTCGAACTGGCGGCGTGCACTGGCGAGTTTTTCAACCCGCTTCTCTGCCGGAACCCCTTCGAAATCACGGAAAGGTTGCAGCAGGAAAATGCGCAGGCCGAGAGAATCGGCGAGGTTACGGATAGCCGCCGGTTTGACAGGACTTTTAAGCAAATCGTCTTCGAATATTTCCACACCATCAAATCCTGCAGCCGCAATGGCGGTAAGTTTTTCAGGCAAGGTTCCTGGTACTGAAACTGTCGCAATAGAATGTAACCGGGTGGTTGCAGGCAAAATAGTGTCCTTTTAGTCAGGCTTCGATACTTACAGTAGTGGACCCTCACGCCACATTCGTCAAGTGCGGCGAAGTTGTATGAACGCACAGATTGTAACTGGGCTAAGCAATGGTTAATCTCTGTGGCGAGAATGTGGTTAATGAAGAGGATAAGACGCTGAGCAGCCAAAGTTCCCCGGCGCCGGGACGTAAAAATGATCCGATAGGACTCAGGCAGCGCATTTTCGACAGCGCTCTGGCTGAATTCGCTGAATCCGGTCTGATGGGCGCGCGCATGGAAAATATCGCCTCCAATGCCAGCACCACGAAACGTATGGTGGTCTACCACTATAAGACCAAAGAAGCCCTGTACATGTTGGTTCTGGAACACGTTTATCGCGGTATTCGCCAGCACGAGCTGGAGCTGGACTTATCTTCGTTGCCACCTGCGGAAGCGATCGTCAAACTGGTAGAAGCCAGCTTCGATTTCCATGTCTCACACCCGGAATTTATCCGTATTGTATCGACAGAAAACATGCTGCGCGGCCGCTTTATCCGCCAGTCCACCAGCATCCGTGAGATCAACAAAACGGCATTAACGCTGCTGGAAGATATCCTTGAACGCGGCAAACAAAGCCATCTGTTTAAGGAAGATGCGCAGGCGCGCGACGTTCACCGCCTCATCAGCAGCCTGTGTGTGCACCAGGTCGCCAACCAATATACGTTCGGCGCTTTGTTTGAAAATCCGGATGAGGTGGATTTACAGACCGCCCATTACCGGCAGTTGGCCGTACAGGTCGCGCTGCGCTATGTGATGAAATAATTGCGCTGACCGGACGCGGGTATAAGATCGGAAAGCAAAAAGGCCTCGTCAGAGGCCTTTTTTGTGGAGCGATGTCAGTAAACCCTTATTCTTTCGGCACATCTTTACCGTCTGTCAGCAATTTATCCAGCGCATCGCCGCCCACATGACGGAAATCCTGACCTTTCACAAAGTAGAAAATGAATTCGCAAATGTTCTGGCAACGGTCACCGATACGTTCGATAGAACGGGCGCAGAACAGTGCGGTCAGCACGCTTGGAATCGTGCGTGGATCTTCCATCATGTAGGTCATCAGCTGGCGCACAATGCCTTCATATTCCTGATCCACTTTTTTATCTTCACGGTAAATACGCACCGCTTCGTCAAGATCCATACGCGCAAATGCATCCAGCACATCATGCAGCATCTCTACGGTATGGCGGCCCAGCGATTCCAGGCTGACCAGCAACGGCTGATGCAAATGTGAGAATTTTTCCAGCGCCGTGCGGCAGATTTTATCTGCCACGTCACCGATACGCTCGAGTTCAGAAATGGTTTTGATAATCGCCATCACCAAACGTAAATCGCTGGCGGTTGGCTGGCGCTTGGCAATGATGCGCACACAAGCTTCGTCGATCGCCACTTCCATCAGGTTAACTTTGTCATCACCTTTGATGACGCGTTGCGCCAGTTCGGCATCCTGATTGTGCATCGCCGTGATGGCGTCAGTCAGTTGTTGCTCAACCAGGCCGCCCATCGCCAGAACCTGCGTACGGATATGTTCAAGCTCAGCATTGAACTGGCCAGAAATGTGTTTGTTTAAGTTCAGGTTGTCCATTCTTTGTACCTCAACCGTAGCGGCCAGTAATGTAATCTTCAGTCTGTTTGCGCGCTGGTGAAGTGAACAGCGAGTCAGTGTCGCTGTATTCGATCAGTTCGCCCAGATACATAAACGCAGTGCGATCTGAACAACGCGCAGCCTGCTGCATGTTGTGGGTCACGATCACCACGGTGTAATCAGATTTTAACTCGGTGATCAGCTCTTCGATACGGCCGGTAGAAATCGGATCGAGCGCCGAGCAAGGTTCATCGAGCAGCAGAACGTCAGGACGGATCGCAATACCACGTGCAATACACAAACGCTGTTGCTGGCCGCCGGACAGGCTGTAACCACTCTGGTGCAACTTGTCTTTAGATTCATTCCACAATGCAGCTTTGGTCAGCGCCCATTGCACACGCTCGTCCATATCCGTGCGGGACAGCTTTTCAAACAGACGGACACCAAACGCGATGTTGTCGTAAATCGACATCGGGAATGGCGTCGGTTTCTGGAAGACCATGCCGACTTTGGCGCGCAGCAGCGCGATGTCCTGCTTATCAACCAGAATGTTTTCGCCATCAAGCAGGATTTCACCCTCAGCGTGCTGTTCCGGATACAGCTGGTACATTTTGTTAAACGTACGCAGCAGCGTGGATTTACCACAGCCTGACGGGCCGATGAATGCCGTGACTTCGTTCTTAGCAATATCCAGGGAAATATTTTTCAGCGCGTGGAATTTGCCGTAATAAAAGTTCAGATCGCGAACCTGAATTTTGCTGTTGGATGCGTCAGTCATTCTCAGACATCTCTCTTATTCGCGCGCCGCATGGCGACGCCGGGTAAACAGTGATGGCAGCCGCTATCACCTGCCATCGATAATAAATTCGCTTATTGCTTTTTCGGGGCGAAAATCACACGCGCCAGAATGTTCAGCAGCAGCACACACACGGTAATCAGCAGTACACCCGCCCACGCCAGTTGTTGCCATTCGCCAAACGGACTCATCGCAAACTTAAAGATGGTGACCGGCAGGTTAGCAATCGGCTGCATCATGTCGGTGCTCCAGAACTGGTTGGAGAGCGACGTAAACAACAGCGGCGCGGTTTCACCGGCAATACGGGCAATCGCCAGCAGGATCCCGGTGATAATGCCGGAAACTGAGGCTTTCAGTGTGATGGCCGAAATCATTTTCCACTTCGGCGTACCCAGTGCGTAAGCCGCTTCACGCAGGCTGTCCGGCACCAGTTTCAGCATGTTTTCCGTGGTACGGATAACAATCGGGATCTGTAACAATGCCAGTGCAAGCACGCCCGCCCAGCCGGAGAAGTGTCCCATTTTTGCCACCATAATGGTGTACACAAACAAGCCCACAACGATGGATGGTGCGGAAAGCAGAATGTCGTTAATGAAACGAATGAATTCAGCCAGCCAGGATTTACGTCCATATTCGGCCAGATAAATCCCCGCCATCACGCCCAATGGCGTACCGATGACCGTTGCCCACAGAATCAATAATCCGCTGCCTGCAATGGCGTTAGCCAGACCGCCGCCTGCCGTATTCGGAGGCGGGGTATTTTCTGTGAACAGCGCCAGCGACATCCCGTCAACACCTTTAACGATCGTGGTGAACAAGATCCACACCAGCCAGAACAGACCAAACGCCATGGTCAGCATGGAGACCATCAGCGCCAGACGGTTCTTCTGACGGCGCCACGCCTGACGTTTGCGACGCGATTCCAGTAATGCAGTATTACTTTGCATTTCGAGTGTCGTCATCTTAACGGCCCTCTTTCTTAGCCAGACGCAGGATCATCATTTTCGACAGCGCCAAAACAATAAAGGTGATGACAAACAGGATCAGACCCAGTTCCATCAGTGCAGACGTATGCAGCCCGGCTTCTGCTTCGGCGAATTCGTTCGCCAGTGCAGAGGTAATGCTGTTGCCCGGCGCGTACAGCGATGCGCTATCGAGCTGGTAGGTGTTACCGATAATGAAGGTCACCGCCATGGTTTCGCCAAGTGCGCGCCCCAGACCTAACATCACGCCGCCGATCACACCATTTTTGGTGAACGGCAGCACGATGCGCCAGATCACTTCCCACGTAGTGCAACCAATGCCGTAAGCAGATTCTTTCATCATCACCGGCGTTTGCTCGAACACGTCACGCATGACGGAAGCTATGTACGGGATGATCATAATGGCGAGGATGACGCCTGCTGCCAGAATACCGATACCAAAACCCGGACCGGCGAACAGGGCACCAACAATCGGGATACCGGAAAGTACATCGCCCAACGGCGTCTGAAAATACTGCGCAAACAGCGGGGCGAAAACGAACAGCCCCCACATGCCATAAACAATACTGGGGATCGCCGCCAGCAGTTCAATAGCAATCCCCAGCGGGCGTTTCATCCAGTTCGGCGCCAGCTCGGTAAGGAATAATGCGATACCAAAGCTGACGGGAACAGCAATCAGCAGGGCAATAATGGAGGTCACGACCGTGCCGTAAATCGGCACCAGTGCGCCAAATTGCTGGTTCGGTGCATCCCAGGTTTTCGTCCACAGGAAGGACAATCCGAACTTTTCAATGCTCGGCAGGGAAGCAATAAACAGCGAGACGATAATGCCGCCCAACATAAATAGCACAATCAGCGCTGCCAGTTTAACCAGCGCGCCGAAGATGATGTCACCGTTTTTGCTGGGTGCCTTGATAGCCGGCTTGTATTCAGCCATACCACTCTCTTTTAATTCAGATTTAATTCCCTCCCCGGCCGGAGAGGGAATGAAGCAGAAGACTTGTACTCTATATCAGACCCGAGGTCAGATCCTAGTAAAGTGCTTTACCGCTGCTGTCTTTGATGTTGGTTTTCCAGGCTGCGCGGATCTGTTCTACAACAGAAGCTGGCAGTGCGGCGTAATCCAAATCAGTCGTCAGTTTGTTACCGTTTTTGTAAGCCCAGTCGAAGAACTTCAGCACTTCGGTACCCTTCGCTGCATCTTGCTGGTCTTTGTAAATCAGGATGAAGGTGGTGGAGCTGATTGGCCACGCATTATCACCTTTCTGATTGGTCAGGTCCTGAGCGAAGGTTTTGCTCCAGTCTGCGCCTTTAGCGGCTGCACTGAAGGATTCTTCTGTCGGGCTGATGGCTTTGCCGTCTGCATCTACCAGCTTGGTGTAAGCCAGGTTGTTTTGCTTGGCGTAAGCATATTCTACGTAACCGATTGAACCTGGCAGACGCTGTACGAATGCGGCCACGCCGTCGTTGCCCTTGCCGCCGAGACCCGTTGGCCAGTTAACAGTAGAACCTGCACCGATTTTGTCTTTCCACTCGCTGTTCACTTTTGCCAGGTAGCTGGTGAATACGAAGGAAGTACCGGAACCGTCAGCACGGCGAACCACCGCGATGTTAGTGTCTGGCAGTTTCACGCCCGGGTTCAGCTTGGTGATCGCCGTATCGTTCCACTTTTTGATTTTACCGAGGTAAATATCACCCAGCGTTGCGCCATCCAGTGTCAACTGACCGGATTTGATGCCCGGGATGTTAACAGCCAGTACCACGCCGCCGATTACAGTAGGAAACTGGAACAGACCGTTTTTATTCAGATCTTCTTCTTTCATCGGTGCATCAGATGCCCCGAAATCAACGGTTTTAGCGATGATTTGTTTCACGCCGCCGGAAGAACCGATGCCCTGATAGTTAACCTGAGTACCGGTTGCTTTCTGGTATGCATCAGCCCACTTAGCATAGACAGGGGCTGGGAAGGTACCGCCAGCGCCAGTCAGGTTAGCGGCAGCGAAAGCAGACATTGCTGTGAGGGAGAAAGTCGCTGCTACAAGACCGGCGACGGTGTTACGCATCAATTTCATGTTCCACTCCTGGTGGTTTTAAACTTCCCGACTGATGTCGACGTTAATTAAAGTGTTTGGCACAGGAGGAAAATAGGACAGTTTAGTGACAGTAAAATGTACGTTATATGACAGTTTTATGACACTGGTCACAATTCGAACCATACGGGCAAAATGCGGGAGTTTTAAGCAGAAAAAGCCGGTTATTACACCGGCGGATAATGAAAAGCGGGTAAATTAACGCCCCTTCTTCTTACGGCCAGGCTGGGCAAAACGCTTGCGGGATGCGGAATTCACTTCAGGTTTTTCACTGTTTTTCGTTTTAGTGACAGCCGGTTTTTTAGCCTGAGCAGGTTTTGATGGCACTTTTTTCGCCGGTTTGTCTTCAGACGAAGAGTTTTCAATCAGCTTAAACAATTCGATCAGTTCATCATCGGTCAGATCACGCCATTCGCCCAGCGGTAATCCTTTCAGATTGATGTTCATAATCCGCACACGTTCAAGCTTAGTGACGTCGAAACCAAAATGCTTAGTCATGCGGCGGATCTGTCGGTTAAGTCCCTGCACCAGCGTAATGCGAAACACCATCGGTGCTTCTTTCTTCACTTTGCATTTCTTGGTCACGGTGCCGAGCATCGGCACACCCGCGCCCATACCGGCAATAAACTCGTCCGTGATCGGTTTATTGACAGTCACGATATATTCTTTTTCGTGGTCGTTACCGGCACGCAGGATTTTATTGACCAGATCACCGTGATTGGTCAGTAAAATCAGGCCCTGCGAATCTTTGTCCAGACGGCCAATCGGGAAGACGCGTTTGCTGTGGTTAACGAAATCGCGGATGTTGTCCCGCTCCCCCTCTTCCATCGTGGTGATAATGCCTACGGGCTTGTTCAGCGCAATAAGCACCAGATCTTCTTCATCACGCGGCTCAATAATCTGACCATTCACTTTCACCACATCGCCGGCAAACACCTGAGCACCCACCGCAGCACGCCTGCCGTTGATAAAAACATTTCCCTGTTCGATGTAACGATCAGCATCGCGGCGCGAGCAGATGCCGCTCTCGCTAATGTATTTGTTGAGACGAATGGAGGAGTTGGTCAGCATTCAGCGGGGTACCTTCAGAAAAACGCGAACTATACCTTATCCGGGGCGGGTTACGAAGCCTGAGAGAAGAGAATCGTGACCGGCTGCTGACAAAGAGAGAGCCGGAGAACAACATTCTGGAAAGAGAAAAGCGCCCCGGGAGGCGCTTAGAGATAACATGGCTGAAACCGGACAGTCTTATTCGACAGTCACAGACTTCGCCAGATTACGTGGCTGGTCAACATCGGTGCCTTTAATCAGCGCAACGTAGTAGGACAGCAACTGGAGCGGTACGGTGTAGAAAATCGGAGCGACGATTTCTTCAACGTGAGGCAGCTGAATAATCTTCATACCGTCACTGTCGACAAAACCCGCGTCCTGATCGGCGAAGACATACAGTAAACCGCCACGTGCACGCACTTCTTCGATATTCGACTTCAGTTTTTCCAGCAATTCGTTATTGGGCGCAACCACAATCACCGGCATATCCGCATCAATCAGCGCCAGCGGGCCATGTTTCAGCTCGCCTGCCGCATAGGCTTCAGCGTGGATATACGAAATCTCTTTCAGCTTCAGCGCACCTTCCATCGCGATCGGATATTGATCGCCACGGCCAAGGAACAGGGCGTGATGTTTATCAGAGAAACCTTCAGCCAGTGTTTCGATAGTCTTATCCAGCGACAGCATTTGTTCGATGCGCGCAGGCAACGCCTGAAGCGCGTGAACAATGTCGTGCTCAACTTGCGGACTCATCCCTTTCAGGCGGCCCATACGCGCCACCAGCATCAGCAGAACGGTCAGCTGCGTGGTGAAAGCTTTGGTTGAGGCCACACCGATTTCGGTGCCCGCTTTGGTCATCAGCGCCAGATCGGATTCACGCACCAGAGAAGAACCAGCCACGTTGCATACTGCCAGCGAACCAAGATAACCCAGCTCTTTCGACAGACGCAGCGCTGCCAGCGTATCAGCCGTTTCACCCGACTGAGACAGCGTGATGATCAGGCTGCCCGGACGAACAGCAGATTTGCGATAGCGGAATTCCGAAGCGATCTCGACATCACAAGGCATGCCAGCCAGTGACTCAAACCAGTAACGCGCCACCATCCCGGAGTTATATGACGTACCGCAGGCGATAATCTGCACGTGCTGAACACGGGACAGAATTTCGTCCGCTTTTTCGCCCAGCTCGCTCAGATTCACTTCGCCGTGGCTGAAACGGCCTTCCAGGGTGTTTTTAATGGCCAGCGGCTGTTCGTAGATTTCTTTTTGCATGTAGTGGCGGTAAACGCCTTTATCACCGGCGTCGTACTGCACTTTGGATTCGATTTCTTCACGCTCAACGGCATAACCATTTTTGTCATATACGCTGACGGAACGGCGCTTAACTTCAGCAACATCGCCTTCTTCCAGGAACAGGAAGCGGCGGGTCACAGGTAACAGCGCCAGCTGATCGGAGGCAATGAAGTTTTCACCCACACCACGACCAATCACCAGCGGGCTGCCGGAACGGGCGGCGACCAGAACAGACGGATCGCGGCGATCCATCACCACCGTGCCGTAGGCACCACGCAGTTGCGGGATAACGCGCTGGACCACTTCGAGCAGCGTACCGCCCTGGAGTTGTTCCCAATGCACCAGATGCGCGATCACTTCGGTATCTGTTTCAGAATCAAAACGGTAGCCGCGTTCAATCAACAATTCACGCAGAGGTTCGTGGTTTTCGATAATGCCGTTATGCACCACAGCAATGTAATCAGACACATGCGGGTGAGCATTCGCTTCAGAAGGTTCGCCATGGGTTGCCCATCGCGTGTGAGCAATACCGGTGCCACCATGCAAAGGATGTTCATCGAGTGCATCAGCCAGCATCTGGACTTTACCCAGACGACGCAAGCGCCCCATTTTCCCGTCAGCATCAATGACAGCCAGACCGGCTGAGTCATAACCGCGGTATTCGAGACGGCGTAAACCTTCCAACAGAATTTCAGCAATATCGCGTTGCGCTACTGCGCCTACAATTCCACACATCAGTTTTATTCCTATTGAAGGTCTTTTCGGGACCTTTTTTGATGCCTGACCTGATTTATCCGCAAGCCCCGTTTTCCGGTGTACTTGCGGTTCCCCGAGCCTTGTAGAGAGTTGGGGATTATTATGAACAGCTTATTTTTTCTTCACCGGTTTCTGCCAGTCAGGTTTATGCACCTGCGGCACCCGGCTTAACAGTAAACCATTGTCCGGCACGTCGCGCGTGACCGTTGTACCGGCGGCGATCGTCACGTTATTACCCACAGTGACTGGCGCTACCAGCTGAGAATCTGACCCCACAAAGACATCGTTACCGATGATGGTCTTATGCTTGTTTACGCCGTCGTAGTTGCAGGTGATGGTACCCGCGCCGATGTTAACGTTATCCCCAATATCAGCATCACCAAGGTAGGAGAGATGACCAGCTTTAGAGCCTTTGCCGAGACGCGCTTTTTTGATTTCGACGAAATTGCCGACATGCGCGCCTTCAGCCAGTTCAGCGCCGGGGCGCAGACGGGCGAAAGGCCCGACCGTACAACCGCTTTCCAGCACCGCATCTTCGAACACGCTGTAAGGACTGACTTCACAGTCATCGCCAATCACGCAATTTTTCAGCACGCAGCCCGCACCGATTTTGACGCGGTCACCCAGTTTCACGTGACCTTCGATAATGACATTGGTGTCGATCAGTACATCGATGCCGTGAGACAGTTCACCGCGCAGATCAAACCGCGCTGGGTCCATCAGCATCACGCCTTCGAGCAACAGACGCTCTGCCTGTTCACTCTGATATACGCGCTCAAGACGGGAAAGTTGCAGGCGGTTATTCACACCATCCACTTCGCTGTTTCGCGCCGGATGAACGGTGGCGATCAGATGTCCTTCCGCATGCGCCATCGCAATAATATCGGTGATGTAGTATTCACCCTGCGCGTTGTTGTTATTCAGTTGACCGAGCCAGCGTTTGAATGACGCGCCGTTAGCGACCAGGATACCGGTGTTAATTTCCTGAATTTTCAGCTGTTCTTCGCTGGCATCTTTCTGCTCAATAATGCCGGTAACAATGCCATTCTCACGAACGATACGGCCATAACCGGTCGGGTCATCCAGCACGACGGTCAGTAAACCAATGCCGCCATCGGGCTTGGCTTTGAGTAATTCGTTCAGGGTGTCGACGGAAATCAGCGGAACATCGCCGTACAGCATCAGCACATCTTCATCATCGGCAAAGAACGGCGCCGCCTGCTGCATCGCATGACCGGTCCCCAGTTGCTCTGCCTGCAATACCCAGTTCAGATCACTGCCTGCCAGATTTTTCTTCAGTAAATCGCCACCGTGGCCATAGACCAGATGCACGTTCCGGGCACCCACTTGCGTGGCCGCATCAATGACGTGCTGAACCATTGGCTTGCCAGCCAATGGGTGAAGAACTTTCGGAAGGTTGGAGTACATGCGTGTCCCCTTGCCCGCGGCAAGGATCACCACACTCAGTGCGCTGTTCGACATAGGTAACCTGACAAATCCAATTTGAGTGACAAAAGTAACCCGTTCAGTGCGCGGATTACTACATATTTCGCTTCAAAAACCGCCCGCAGGCCGCAGCCTGCAAGGGTTGTATGCTGTATAGACTACACCAAAAAAACTGAGGGTAAAGTGTCGGTTAATCACCCAAGTATTCCATTAAAAGCGAAAATTAGCCTTGGGAAAAACACTGAAAATGCACTTTATTAAAAGCAAAAAAAAAGCGACCCGAAGGTCGCTTTTCTAACTGATGTTGTTACATCGCTTTTCTGGTCAGTTCGATAACGCGAAGTTTCGCGATCGCCTTAGCCAGTTCCGCTGACGCCTGAGCGTAATCAACGTCGCCGTGAGAACCACTAATGTGTTCTTCCGCTTTGCGCTTAGCTTCAAGCGCGCGCGCTTCGTCGAGGTCTTGCCCACGGATTGCAGTATCAGCCAACACGGTCGTTGCATTCGGTTGCACCTCAAGGATGCCACCGGAAAGATAGATATACTCTTCTTCACCGTGTTCTTTAACAATGCGCACCATGCCAGGCTTGATGGCGGTGAGCAGCGGAGCATGCCCCGGGAAAATACCCAGTTCGCCTTCGCTACCCGTCACCTGGATCTTTTGTACCATGCCGGTAAACATACGTTTTTCCGCACTAACAACATCCAGATGGTAAGCTTTTTCAGCCATGTCATCCTCTCTCACAACAAGCTAGCGTTACAGTTTCTTGGCTTTTTCCACTGCTTCATCAATGGTGCCAACCATGTAGAACGCTTGTTCCGGCAGGTGATCGTAGTCGCCGTCCATAATGCCTTTGAAACCACGAATGGTATCTTTCAGCGATACGAACTTGCCCGGAGAACCGGTGAAGACTTCGGCCACGAAGAATGGCTGGGACAGGAAGCGCTGAATTTTACGCGCACGGGATACAACCAGTTTGTCATCTTCTGACAACTCGTCCATACCCAGGATCGCGATGATGTCTTTCAGTTCCTGGTAACGTTGCAGAATAGACTGCACGCCACGAGCCACATCGTAGTGCTCCTGACCAACAACCAGTGGATCCAGCTGACGGCTGGTGGAATCCAGTGGGTCAACCGCCGGGTAAATACCCAGTGACGCGATCTGACGGCTCAGAACCACGGTCGCATCTAAGTGAGCGAAGGTGGTAGCTGGAGATGGGTCAGTCAAGTCATCCGCAGGAACGTAAACGGCCTGTACGGAGGTGATTGAACCACTTTTGGTCGAGGTGATACGTTCTTGCAGAGCGCCCATCTCTTCCGCCAGCGTTGGCTGATAACCTACCGCTGATGGCATACGGCCCAGAAGTGCGGACACTTCGGTACCGGCCAGGGTGTAACGGTAAATGTTGTCAACGAACAGCAGTACGTCACGACCTTCGTCACGGAATTTCTCCGCCATGGTCAGACCGGTCAGTGCAACGCGCAGACGGTTACCTGGTGGCTCATTCATCTGACCATACACCAGGGAAACTTTGTCGATAACGTTGGAGTCGGTCATTTCGTGATAGAAGTCGTTACCCTCACGAGTACGTTCACCCACACCTGCAAACACAGAATAACCGGAGTGCTCGATCGCGATGTTACGGATCAGCTCCATCATGTTTACAGTCTTACCAACACCCGCACCACCGAACAGACCGACTTTACCGCCCTTAGCGAACGGACACATCAGGTCCATAACTTTGATACCGGTTTCCAGCAGTTCCTGGGAGTTTGCCAGCTCTTCATAAGAAGGCGCAGCGCGGTGGATCGCACGACGTTCTTCTTCGCCGATCGCACCTTTCATGTCGATTGGTTCACCCAATACGTTCATGATACGACCCAGAGTCGCTTTACCCACCGGTACTTCAATTGGGTGTTCCAGGTTGTTCACTTTCAGACCGCGACGCAGGCCGTCTGAGGTACCCATTGCGATACAACGAACAACGCCGCCGCCTAACTGTTGCTGTACTTCCAGCACCAGTTTGGAGGTACCGTTTTCTACCTCAAGAGCATTGTACACGTTCGGTACTGCATCCTGAGGGAACTCGACGTCCACCACGGCGCCGATTACCTGGATAATCTTTCCAGTAGCCATCTTGAATCCTCTACGTAATTCGTAAACCTAGCTTAAACCGCGGAGGCTCCCCCGACGATCTCGGTGAGTTCCTGAGTGATGCTGGCCTGACGAGCTTTGTTGTATACCAACTGCAGCTCTTTGATCAGGCTGCCGCCGTTATCGGTTGCGGCTTTCATCGCTACCATTCGCGCGGCCTGTTCGCTGGCCAGGTTTTCTACGACGCCCTGATAAACCTGGGACTCCACATAGCGACGCAGGAGAGTATCCAACAGTGCTTTAGGGTCCGGCTCATACAGGTAATCCCAGGATTTTTTCGCCAGTTCGCCGTCTTCTGCTGGTGGCAGAGGCAACAACTGAACGATACGTGGTTCCTGAGACATGGTATTGACGAATTTATTGCTAACAACGCATAACTTGTCTAAACGACCTTCGTCGAAAGCCTGCAACATCACTTTCACCGGCCCGATCAGTTCTGACAGGGAAGGGTTATCCCCCATGCCAGTCACCTGAGCAACAACGTTGCCCCCAACGGAGCCGAAGAAAGAGGCTGCTTTGGAACCGATCAGTGCGAGATCAACTTCAACACCTTTTTCGGACCAGCCTTTCATCTCTGACAGCAGTTTTTTGAACAGGTTAATGTTCAGACCACCACAAAGACCACGGTCGGTAGACACCACCAGATACCCGACACGCTTAATTTCACGCTCATCCAGATACGGGTGCTTGTATTCCAGATTACCAAGCGCAAGGTGACCAATCACTTCACGAATGGTTTCTGCATAAGGACGGCTGGCCGCCATGCGATCCTGCGTTTTACGCATTTTGGAGGCGGCGACCATTTCCATCGCTTTAGTGATCTTTTGCGTGTTTTGCACGCTGCTGATCTTACTACGTATCTCTTTTCCGCCGGCCATCTCTGCTTCTCCTCATTACCAAACGGCCTGCTGCTTATCTGCCAGAGGCAGGGCAGCAAGGCCGCGAGGTGTTACCAGGACTGGGTTGCTTTGAAGGTATCGAGGATATTTTTGAATTTACCCTCGATCTCATCGTTATACGCACCAGTTTGGTTGATTTGCTGCAGAAGCTCGCCGTGCTCACGGTCAGCGTAAGCCAACAGTGCAGCTTCGAAGCTACCGACTTTAGACAACTCAACGTCTTCCAGATAACCACGTTCTGCTGCGAAGATGATCAGAGACTGCGCAACGATTGACATCGGAGCGTATTGTTTCTGTTTCAGCAGCTCAGTCACTTTCTGACCGTGGTTCAGCTGTTTACGGGTTGCCTCATCCAGATCAGAAGCGAACTGCGAGAACGCAGCCAGCTCACGATACTGTGCCAGAGCGGTACGAATACCACCGGACAGTTTCTTCATGATCTTAGTCTGAGCAGCACCACCAACACGGGATACCGAAATACCCGGGTTAACCGCAGGACGAATACCGGCGTTGAACAGGTTAGATTCCAGGAAGATCTGACCATCGGTAATCGAGATTACGTTGGTCGGAACGAACGCGGAAACGTCACCCGCTTGCGTTTCGATAATTGGAAGCGCAGTCAGGGAACCGGTTTTGCCTTTCACTTCACCTTTGGTGAATGCTTCAACATACTCGGCGTTAACACGCGCAGCACGTTCCAGCAGACGGGAGTGAAGATAGAAAACGTCGCCTGGGTAAGCTTCACGACCAGGTGGACGACGAAGCAGCAGGGAAATCTGACGGTAAGCAACAGCCTGTTTAGACAGGTCATCATAAACGATCAGTGCGTCTTCACCGCGGTCACGGAAGTATTCACCCATTGCGCAACCGGAATACGGTGCCAGGTATTGCAGTGCAGCAGATTCTGATGCAGTTGCAACAACAACGATGGTGTTTGCCAGTGCGCCGTGCTCTTCCAGTTTACGAACCACGTTAGAAATGGTGGACGCTTTCTGGCCGATAGCCACATAGATACATTTGATGCCGGAATCGCGCTGGTTGATGATCGCATCGATCGCCAGAGCTGTTTTACCGGTTTGACGGTCGCCGATGACCAGTTCACGTTGACCACGACCAATTGGGATCATGGCATCAACGGACTTATAACCTGTCTGCACAGGTTCATCTACCGACTGACGTTCGATAACGCCAGGTGCGATTGCTTCAACAGCTGAGAAGCCGTCGTGCTCTACCGGACCTTTACCATCAATTGGCGCACCCAGGGTGTTAACCACGCGGCCCAGCAGGCCACGGCCAACTGGAACTTCCAGGATACGGCCAGTACATTTTACTTTCATACCTTCGGCGAGGTCAGCGTAAGGGCCCATTACAACGGCACCTACAGAGTCACGCTCCAGGTTCAGGGCGATAGCGTAGCGGTTACCCGGCAGCGCAATCATTTCGCCTTGCATGACATCGGCTAAGCCGTGCACACGGATGATCCCGTCACTGACGGAAACGATAGTACCTTCATTGTGAGCTTCGCTCACCACATTGAACTGAGCAATGCGCTGCTTGATCAGTTCGCTGATTTCGGTGGAATTCAGTTGCATGCTCCAGTCCCCTTAAGACTGCAAGACGTCTGCCAGGCGTTCTAGACGACTGCGAACGCTGCCATCAATCACCATATCACCTGCACGGATTACGACACCGGCAAGAACAGACTTGTCAATTTTGCAATTCAGCTTAACTTTGCGAGACAGACGTTTTTCCATCGCAGCAGCAATTTTTGCCTGCTGTTCTTCCGAAAGCGGATTTGCTGAGGTCACTTCAACTTCAGCAACAGCCTCGAGAGAGGCGCGCAGTTCAATAAACTGCTCCAGCACTTGCGGAAGAACGCGTAAACGTCCATTTTCAGCCATTACCTTAATCAGGTTTTGGCCTGCGTCGTCGAGTTCGTCACCACATACGGCAATAAACGTTTTAGACAAAGTTTCAGGCGCGCTAGCACCGGAAAGCAGTTCTTCAATTTGTTCATTGCGCGTGACTTCAGCCGTGAACGCTAACATGGACTGCCAGCGGTCTAAGCTTTGGTGCTCAACGGCAAAGTCAAAAGCTGCTTTGGCGTAGGGGCGAGCTACAGTTACAAATTCAGACATCAGCCCCTCCCTCCTTACAGTTCAGCGACCAGTTTATCAACGATGTCGCTGTTAGCAGCTTCATCCACGGAACGTTCGATAATCTTCTCGGCGCCAGCAATGGCCAAAATTCCGACTTGCTTACGCAACTCTTCACGGGCGCGTTGGCGTTCGGCGTCGATCTCTGCCTTGGCTTGCGACACGATCTTGTTACGTTCCTGCTCGGCTTCAGCTTTTGCTTCGTCGACGATTTGAGCTTTACGCTTGTTCGCCTGATCGATGATTACCTGAGCTTCAGCTTTGGCTTTCTTCAGTTGGTCGGTCGCATCGGCTTGCGCTAAGTCCAGCTCTTTTTTGGCACGTTCTGCGGAAGATAAACCTTCAGAAATTTCTTTCTGACGTTTTTCGATGGCAGCCATAATTGGCGGCCATACGTACTTCATGCAGAACCAGACAAACAGGACGAACGCGATAGCCTGGCCGAGGATTGTTGCGTTAAGATTCACAGCACAATGCCTCTTTCAAAGTGAATTATTTGATGTAGTTCGATTAACAGTGAGCAAGCTCAGTGTTAGGCGACAGCAAACATCACGTACAGACCCAGACCAACCGCAATCATTGGGATTGCATCGACCAGACCCATAACGATAAAGAACTGTGTACGCAACAGAGGGATCAGGTCAGGCTGACGTGCAGCACCTTCCAAGAATTTACCACCCAAGATGCCGATACCGATTGCAGCACCGATTGCCGCCAGGCCCATCATCACAGCGGCAGCCATGTACAGCAGATCCATACTCAGGTTTTCCATGACAGTCTCCAGTTTGTTTCAGTTAAAACGCAGTAGTGTTGAAAGAAAATCAGTGTTTTTCAGATGCCATCGAGAGATAGACAATCGTCAGAACCATGAAAATAAAGGCTTGCAGCGTAATGATCAGGATGTGGAAAATGGCCCAAGGCACATTTAGAATCCACTGTGACCACCACGGCAACAGGCCAGCAATAAGGATGAAGATCAACTCACCCGCATACATATTGCCAAACAGTCGCAGACCCAGTGAAACTGGTTTAGACAGCAGGCTGACACCTTCAAGAATCAGGTTAATCGGAATGAAAACCGGATGATTGAATGGCTGCATTGTCAGTTCTTTAATGAAACCGCCAAAGCCTTTCATCTTAATGCTATAGAAAAGAATCAGAATGAATACGCCGAGTGCCATGGACAACGTGATGTTCACGTCAGCCGTAGGAACCACACGCAACGCTGGCAGACCAAGCAATTTTTCACCGATAGTCGGCAACAAATCGATTGGCAGCAAATCCATCAGGTTCATCATAAACACCCAGACGAAGACGGTCAGCGCGAGAGGTGCAATCACTTTGCTTTTGCCGTGATACATGTCACGTACGCTGCTGTCGACGAAACCAACGACCAGTTCAACTGCGGTTTGCAGTTTACCCGGGACACCGCTGGTGGCGTTTTTGGCTACGCGATGGAAAATAACCAGAAAGAGTACTCCGAGGAACACGGAGAAAAACATCGAATCGATGTTAATCGACCAGAATCCCGTCCCAATCTGAAGCTGAGTCAGATGGTGACCGATATACTCTTGTGGAGTAGAGATTTCTCCTGATGCAGACATGATGCCTCTTACCCTTTAGTAGTTAAGTACGGTAACTGTTAATGACGGCCGGTGCCAAAATCTGAGTCATCAACACCGATAAATAGGCCAACCCCAACGGAGCAAAAGCCGCCTTAAACAGGCCAAGTGCGATAACCATTAAGATCACCGTAACCAGCACCTTCAGCGCTTCTCCGATTGCAAAGGACCAGGCAACCCGTCCAGAGACCGTTGTTTGCGCCTGATGGCGCCATGCAAACAGCATGAACAGTACATTTGGCACCCAGGCGGCCAACCCACCCATAAGAGCCGATGTGGTCCATTCCAGGCTTTTAAAACCAAATACTGCACTGAGCAGAACAAAGGTCAATAACTGCAGTATCAACAGCTTTCTGGCAACCTTCACACTATTTGTACTGGGTAAAATACCGGATACAGACATGACGTTTGTTCTCTCCGTATCAAGTACCTAGCTGGAGGTAGACTGAATGCCGTATATCACTGCCTTTACTGTTTTGAGTCAAGCAGCAAAAACCGAGCAAATTATACGGGGCACAGGGACGAATTCAATGGATAAGTAGCGAAAAGGTGAACAATTATTTAAATTTTCCCCTTCACGACTATTTTGACAACCAAACTATAGCTGAATTTGCCCTTTTTGGTTTGATACGGTTATTTCATCACCCGACAAAGAAGCGTGCACTGGATCACATAATTAACTCATGACACTTTATATACCCTGCACTGTTTGAATGTCTTTAGCTAATCAGGCCTTTTAAAATCTTTATAAATCAATTTGTTAATAAAACACTGTTCGTTAAACAATCTTCTTTAAAAATAACCACGATTTATTGACACAACAACCCAACAAATAACAACATTTTCATTACAAGTTCAATATCAGCCGGTTGATGACCGTTCAATTTCAAAAGTGACTATTACAGTCCGGATTAAAATAAAAACATCTCTGAAATGCTATCAGTCTGTAAAAAAGCGGTGATTGAGTGTTTGTCACCGCTATATAATTAGCCTGCTCATTTTAACTGCAATAACACATGCGCTTTTTAAATATTTTTTGATAAAACGCAACTTTAGTTTGAGCTAAGAATGACGAGATGCCGTTCCCCGTCAAGTTCTGGTACCTGCAGTTTTATGACCGATTCCAAAGTGATACCTTCCGGCAATAGCGCCATTTCATCATCAGGGCTCACCCCTTTTAAGGCGTAAAAACGCCCCTGCCCTTTTTGTGGCAGGTGATGGCACCAGGAAAGCATATCCTGCAGGGACGCAAAAGCACGGCTGATCACCCCATCAAACAACGGGTCTGGCTCAAACTCTTCCACACGACTTTGTACCGGTTCGATATTTTTCAGCCCCAGTTCATGCTGAACCTGACGCAGGAAGCGTACGCGCTTACCCAGGCTGTCCAGCAGCGTAAAGTGTGAATCAGGGCGAACGATGGCAAGAGGAATTCCCGGTAAACCAGGGCCTGTGCCTACGTCGATGAAACGGCTGCCCTGCAGATGCTCATTTACTACGATGCTGTCCATGATATGGCGTACCAGCATCTGCATCGGGTCACGGACAGACGTCAGGTTATAGGCTTTGTTCCACTTATGCAGCAGTTCCACATAGCCAATCAGTTGCTGTTTTTGCTGATCGGGTAACGCTATTCCTGCCGCAGCAAGCAGCGAGTCCAGTTTCTTTTGCACAGTGAATCCTCAGAAAGAGTCGATATTCGGGAACAGCCCGGTTGAGAAATGATAAAACACTCAGAAAGATGGGAAAAGTAAGAACTGACCGCCGCTTTGTTTTCAAAGGGCGGTCATAAGAGAGGTGAGTTATGCGCTACGGCGCAGTAAGCCTTGTTTTTTAAGCCAGATCAGCAAGATCGAGATAGCTGCCGGCGTAATACCCGAGATCCGCGATGCCTGACCAATGGAGGTCGGCTTGTGATCGTTAAGCTTGGCGATCACTTCATTGGAAAGACCATTAACCTGGCGGTAATCAAGATCAACAGGCAACACAGTGTTTTCGTTACGCTGCTGTTTTTCGATCTCTTCCTGCTGACGGGCGATATAGCCTTCATATTTGATCTGAATTTCAACCTGTTCTGCTGCCTGCACATCCGGGACAGAAGGTGCGAACGGAGAAAGACGGGTAATCAGCTCATAGGTCATTTCAGGACGACGCAGCAGTTCTTCTGCACTGGCTTCTTTAGAAAGCGGTGCAGAAAGATGTGCATTAATCTCTTCAACCTGCGCGTGATGAGGGTTCACCCAGATACCACGCAGACGCTGACGTTCCTGTTCGATCATTTCCAGTTTTTCGTTGAACCGCGCCCAGCGGGCATCGTCAACCAGACCTAATTCACGGCCTTTTTCTGTCAGGCGTAAATCGGCATTGTCTTCGCGCAGCATCAGTCGATATTCAGCGCGTGATGTAAACATCCGGTACGGTTCTTTGGTGCCCAGCGTACACAGGTCATCAACCAGCACACCGAGATAAGCTTGATCGCGACGTGGCGCCCAGCCCTCTTCTTCGCTGGCACTACGGGCAGCATTCATGCCAGCGAGTAAGCCCTGTGCAGCGGCTTCTTCGTAACCCGTCGTACCGTTGATTTGTCCGGCAAAGAACAGACCGGCGATAAATTTACTTTCCAGCGTCGGTTTCAAATCACGCGGATCGAAGAAATCGTATTCAATCGCATAACCCGGACGAACAATAACGGCATTTTCCATCCCCTGCATAGACCGGACGATCTGCATCTGCACATCGAATGGCAGGCTGGTGGAAATTCCGTTTGGATAAACTTCATTGCTGGTCAGGCCTTCCGGTTCAAGGAAGATCTGATGAGAATTGCGATCGGCAAAACGCATGACTTTATCTTCGATCGACGGGCAGTAACGCGGGCCGATCCCTTCGATGATCCCGGCATACATCGGGCTGCGATCCAGATTATTGCGGATCACGTCATGGGTTTTTTCGTTGGTATAGGTCATGTAACACGGGATCTGGCGCGGATGTTGCGACACATTGCCCATGAACGAGAATACCGGTGCCGGATTATCACCATGCTGTTGTGCCAGAACACTGAAATCAATGGTCCGGGCATCAATACGCGGAGGTGTACCGGTTTTAAGACGGTTAACGCGTAAAGGCAATTCACGCAAACGTTGAGACAAAGAGATCGCCGGAGGATCCCCTGCACGGCCACCGCTGTAGTTTTCCAGACCTATGTGGATCTTTCCGTCCAGGAAGGTGCCGACAGTCAGTACAACCGCTTTAGCGCGGAATTTCAGCCCCATTTTGGTCACAGCACCGACCACACGATCGTTTTCGACGATCAGGTCTTCAACAGGTTGCTGGAAGATCATCAGGTTTGGCTGGTTTTCCAGGGCGGTACGGACGGCCTGACGGTACAGAACGCGGTCAGCTTGAGCACGTGTTGCCCTGACTGCCGGGCCTTTGCTTGCGTTTAGTATCCTAAACTGAATACCCGCATGATCGATAGCCGTAGCCATCAGTCCGCCCAATGCGTCGACTTCTTTTACCAGATGTCCTTTCCCGATCCCGCCAATTGCCGGGTTACACGACATCTGTCCCAGCGTGTCGATATTGTGGGTTAATAATAAGGTCTGACGTCCCATGCGTGCAGAAGCCATTGCGGCTTCAGTACCTGCATGACCACCACCTATGATGATGACGTCAAATTGATCCGGATAAAACATGCGACTGCACCTCGGCGTTCAAGCGAACTTTCTTTGTATGGCGTTGGGAGGAGGGATTCTACTCAAGTTTTGAGCTTCCACAAGTCCCCGGGGATCTTCACTAATTAAAAGAAGATCTTTTTTATTTAAAGATCTCTTATTAATACTTCTATTAGGATCGCGATCCTCTGTGCATAAGTCTTTTTTGTTTATGAAGATCAGTATGCTAAGAAGGATCGAATGCTGTGAATGATCGGTGATCCTGGACAGTATAAGCTGGGATCAGAAGTGAGAGTTATGCACAGCATGAAAAGCGTACAGGAGTTGTTAGAGGGATAACTACGGGTTTTACCCTGCTTTTAAGCATAGTTATCCACATCTGATCGCCTGAAATTTACACTTATTTGATCAAATTAATCCAGTTGATCACCCAAACCTCGGCCGGATCCTCAGGAATTTCGTGTTGAGTCACGTCGATCTCAAGACGATCACCGATCCGTTTTGCCCCTAATGACGTCAGTTTTTGATCCAGAGAACTGATCGCGCCACAGAAGGTGTCATATTCACTGCTGCCTAAACCTAATGCGCCAAAGCGTACTTTTGACAGATCGGGTTGCTGATCTTCCAGCTGCTCCATAAAAGGTTGCAGGTTATCAGGCAGCTCACCAGCACCGTGTGTCGAGCACACGATCAGCCAGATACCTTCCTGCGGAACTTCGTACAGTTCCGGACCATGGAACATCTGAGTGGAAAAACCGGCTTCTTCCAGTTTCTCAGCCACGTGTTCTGCTACATATTCGGCACTGCCAAGCGTACTGCCACTGATCAGGGTAATGTCAGACATGATGCTCTCACCCGGGAAAAGGAGGCTATTGTACGCTGTGAATGAGCTGGGATCTACCTGTGGATAATAGGGGTATAGAAATCAGTGCTCAGGGCTGGATGGTACGTGTGATGGGGTTCTGCAGGGAGATCAGCGTCTCGGTCGACTGGATCTCGTCAATTGTCTGGATCTTGTTGATAAGTACGTGCTGAAGGGAATCAATCGAGCGGCACATGATCTTAATGAAAATGCTGTAATGCCCGGTGGTGTAATAGGCTTCGACCACTTCTTCTATACTTTCGAGCTTTTTCAGTGCCGACGGATAATCCTTGGCACTTTTCAAAATGATGCCAATAAAACAGCATACGTCGTAACCCAGCTGTTTAGGATTGACGGTAATATGCGCGCCGGTAATGATGCCCGCTTGTTTCATTTTTTCTACGCGGACGTGGATCGTCCCCGGGCTGACGGTGAACACTTTTGCCAGTTCAGCATATGGTGTACGGGCATTATCCATCAGGGCGTTCAGGATCCCGCGATCCAGCTCGTCGAGCTGATAAATTTCAGTCATGATTATCTTTCTCTTTAGGCTTAATTTCTCTGCCAGCGTCGCTGTACGCGGCTTTTCATACCGGTATCGAAGCGCCAGATATGATCGAAAATGCGCAGGATGCCGGGCTTGCCATAGTGCGACATTGCCAGGGCATGAAAGCGGTGATGTTTTTCCCGTTGCAACGCCCTGACCTTCTTTTGTACTTCATCTGGCAACCGCTGGGCGATAAAGTCCGAGATCACCACTGCATCAGCATCCTCCCACTGCGGAGAAGCGAGTTTATCCAGTGTGGCATTCAGACAGGCGGCCAGATCGGTACCACCACGAAAATGCTGCCCCAGAAAGCGCAGCGCCTGATCCAGGCCGCCGTTGGAGGTCAGTTCATAATGGATCACTTCACTGGCAAACAACATGATGTAACATCGGCGGTTATCAGCCAGTGCGATTTTCAGTAACGCCAGACAGAACGCTTTGGCGCACTGTTCGTTAAATCCCCCCATCGAACCGGATGTATCGACGCAGACGACAAAAGGTCCACGCGGTTGCGGTTCCTGTTGCTGATAGACCACAGGCCGTTTGACCACTTTCTCGCGCCAGACGTCCCCTTGCAGGCGATATGTCATCAGACGCTTTTCCAGCAAACGGCGGTAAAATTCGTATTCCAGCTCAGGCAGCCCCAGCGTCACCAGCTCCGTCGGCATCAGGCGCAAAATATCATCGCTCTGATGAATGCCATTCACTTCTTCCGGCACCGTTGCAGGTTCGCGCACCATCAGCCGGTGAGTTTCCATTTTTGCATCTTCATGCGGACTGGTTTTGACCGTCTGGCTGCGGCCCAGTTGTTCTGCCAGATGCATCAGCTCAGGCTGCTGCTGAAGAAAAGCGCCGAAACGCGCCAGCGACTGAATATCACCCCGCAGACGCTTCCCTTTACTCATATCCCACAACCGGCCTGCTGCCGTATCGTTCTCCGCTAATAAAGGAGAGAGCTCGCTGCTGAGCTGCAGTCGTTGCAGCAATTCTTCCTGCAACTGCTCCTGTTCTTGTTCGAGTAACTGATGATGAACGTTCACCGTTTGGAAGGTCAGGTTCAGGCGCCAGCGCTGGAGGAACAAGGTATGAAAGCTGTTGCCGGTTTTCGCCGTCCGTGAGGTTTCATTATTCTCCTGTAAGGTGCGGGCTTCAGTGGCAAAGGGAGAGCTGAGTTGCTCCAGTTCATCGATGAGGGAAGGCAGTCCGGACTGAAAAGCCGTGGCGTCGATCTGCTGGCAATGCTGATAAAGATAGAATTCTTTCGCCAGCTCTTGGGGAACCGGCGTTTCGTGGATCCTCTGGCGAAGGCGCAATTTCCATTCTGGGAGATCTTTGGTCAGGGCACGCTTGAGACGGGGAAATTTCTCGAAGAACACCGTCAGCGCTGGCGCAGCCAGCAAGCCGACGAGCAGTTCTTCAATCAGTTCGGCTTCGCTGATGGCCAGCAGAAGATCCAGTGACTCGAGACTGAACATGATCAGTGACCACTGAATGTCTGTTGCTGATGACGCAACTGTTCAGCCACCTGAAGCAGGCTGGCTTCTATTTTTGCCATCCATTCTGCCGGAACAAACAGACAGTTTTGCTGCTGGCTGAATTCATGTCTCTGCTGCGCCAGTTTTGCGGTCAGGTCACTCAGCGTATTTTTCATTTCGTCGGGAACGGCAATATGCTCATGGCCCGGCAGCGTCAGCGGCGTGCTCTGACGGCTGACATCCAGCACCAGAAGTTGTTGTTTGTCATCGATTTCCAGATCCACGGTTTGTACAAAACCAATCCCGTTGAGTTTGGCTTTCAGTACGCCTCCTTTATTTAGCCACTCTTCCAGGATGATGCGTTCGAATAACAGGTGTGTGACTTTTATTTCATGCAGGTGTAAAGGCGTTTGCAATAACAGGGTCAGGTTGGTGGTGTTAAGTGATTCAGGCAGGCTGTACTGTGGCTTGCGGCTGAAAATGCCGGCCTTCTTACTCAGTTTGATTGACTGACGCGAACTCTGTTGCTGCTGATGTTGCATCCATTGCTGATTCAGCTGCTGAATTTTCATCAGCAGTGTCTGCTGCTGATAAGCCTGTTCGGTGATCAGTTGCTCAATCTGGGTTTGCAGCAGGTTATAAGTATTAAGGTCATGCCATAAACAGTCTTTCAGCAGGATCAGATCCACCTGCGTGATCGCTTTTCTGCCACTGAAAAATGCGCAGGCCTGCAACAGGCGCAGGGCTTTTTTCCAGCGACGGTCAGAGACATAAGGTGCCGTATCCAGGGCATCAAGGCGCTGGCGCAGCTGGAAGATCAGTTCAAAGCAGCTGTCTGAAAGATTGACTTTGTCGATCTCCGGCTGCCATTGTTGGTATTCTTCATCGCTGATACTCAGGGACTCTGCCACCGGATTGGCGTTTTCATTGTTCCGGCTGGTCAGCAGTGAGCGAAAATTTTGCTTATCCTGCACTTTATCCAACCACAGACGGATCAGCATGCGGTCGTACAGCGCTTCGAGGCCACCATCGGCTTCGGGTAATTCGTTGGACGCACTGACCAGCAGACGCATCGGAATAGGTTCTTCTCGTTCGCCATTACGGAAGCGGCGTTCGTTGATGGCGGTGAGCAATGTATTGAGGATGGCCGGGCCTGCTTTCCAGATTTCATCAAGGAAGACAATTTCAGCTTCCGGCAAGTAACCTTCGGTCAGACGCAGATAGCGGCCTTCATCTTTCAGGGCCTGAATCGAGAGCGGACCAAAGACTTCTTCCGGCGTGGAAAAGCGCGTCATAAGATATTCAAAAGCGCGCGCATGTCGGAACGCAAATTTCAGACGCCGGGCAATCAGGCTTTTTGCAATACCCGGCGGGCCGAGCAGAAAAACGCTTTCGCCGCACAGGGCTGCCAGCAGGCAAAGTCTTATGGCATCCTGCCGCTCGTACAGGCCATGTTCTAATGCGTTAGCAAGACGGGCGATCCGTTCTGCCAGAAGGGGAGATTGCGCCATACTGTCTCTTCCGGTTTCCATTGAGTTGTTGAATAGTGTACTGGCTAATAGCGATATGCCACGTTTATTTTTGTCGTTATAGCTTGTTGATTACTAAAAATTTTCTATTATCAGAAATGTGACCCCGTTCATATGAACGCCGGTTTAGCTGCACATTTAAGGGTAGGCAATCCAATTTATTCGTGCATACTGTGCGCCTTTTAGTGGGCATCATAAGATCGAGCGCACTCATCGCTTACGGATGTTCGAGCAAAAAAGAAACGAAATATGAGCACTGAACATAAACGGTCACTCCCAGCAGTAACCCTGGCCGCCATTGGTGTGGTCTATGGCGACATTGGTACCAGTCCTCTCTACACCTTAAGAGAGTGTTTTTCTGGTCACTATGGTTTCAACGTTGAACCCAGCGTCGTTTTTGGTTTTCTCTCTCTGATTTTCTGGATGTTAATCCTCATTGTTTCGCTCAAGTACCTCACTTACGTGATGCGGGCGGACAACGCAGGCGAAGGCGGTATTCTGACGCTGATGTCTCTGGCGGGCAGAAACACCTCGGCACGCACCACTGCCGTTTTGGTCATTCTCGGCCTGATCGGCGGAAGTTTCTTCTATGGTGAAGTGGTGATCACTCCGGCTATTTCTGTTCTTTCCGCGATGGAAGGTTTGGAAATCGCAGCACCTTCACTCGATCCTTATATCGTCCCCTTATCTATTACTGTCCTGACGCTGCTTTTCATTATTCAGAAACACGGCACCGGCATCGTGGGCAAACTGTTTGCGCCGGTGATGTTGTTGTGGTTCCTGACGCTGGCTGTTCTCGGCGTGAACAGCATCATGCAGAACCCTGAAGTACTTCGCGCCATGAACCCGATGTGGGCGGTTAACTTCTTTATCGAGCATAAGTCGTTTTCCTTCCTGGCACTTGGCGCGGTCGTTCTGTCGATTACCGGTGTGGAAGCGCTGTATGCGGATATGGGCCACTTCGGGAAATTCCCGATCCGTCTGGCCTGGTTCACCGTGGTGCTGCCTTCTCTGGTGCTGAACTACTTCGGTCAGGGCGCATTGCTGCTGAAAGACCCGGAGTCGATTAAAAACCCGTTCTTTCTGCTGGCGCCTGACTGGGCATTGATCCCGTTACTGGTTCTGGCAACACTCGCGACCATTATTGCCTCTCAGGCGGTGATTTCCGGCGTGTTTTCCCTGACGCGTCAGGCTGTGCGTTTAGGCTATCTACCGCCAATGCGCATCATCCACACTTCAGAAATGGAAGCAGGCCAGATTTACATCCCGGCCATTAACTGGTTGCTGTACTTTGCGGTGGTTATCGTTATCGCCAGCTTCGAGCATTCGAGCAATCTGGCAGCGGCATACGGTATCGCAGTGACCGGTACGATGGTGCTGACCAGTATTCTTTCCTGTACGGTGGCACTCAAAAACTGGCACTGGAAACCTTTCCTGGTCGGGCTTTTGCTGATCGGTCTGCTGTTTATGGATATCCCGCTGTTCGCGGCGAACGCTACTAAACTGTTCTCCGGCGGTTGGTTGCCGCTGACGCTGGGTTTGGGCATGTTTATCGTTATGACGACCTGGAAAAGCGAGCGCTTCCGCCTTATGCGCCGCATGAACGAGCATGGGAATTCCCTGGAAGCGATGATCGCCTCTCTGGAGAAATCCCCGCCGGTGCGTGTTCCGGGTACGGCTGTGTATATGTCGCGCGCCATCAACGTCATTCCGTTTGCGTTGCTGCACAATCTCAAACACAACAAAGTGTTGCATGAGCGTGTGGTACTGCTGACGTTACGCACCGAAGATGCGCCTTATGTACATAACGTCCGGCGCGTCACCATCGAACAGCTTTCGCCGACGTTCTGGCGTGTGGTCGCCAGCTACGGATTTAAAGAAACGCCGAACGTGGAGGAAGTGTTCCACCGTTGCGGTCTGGAAGGATTGCCGTGCCGGATGATGGAAACGTCATTCTTTATGTCGCACGAATCACTGATCCTGACCAAGCGCCCCTGGTATCTCTACTTCCGTGGCAAACTCTTTATGGCGCTCAGCCGCAACGCCTTACGCGCGCCAGATCAGTTTGAAATTCCGCCGAACCGCGTAATCGAACTCGGTACGCAGGTAGAAATCTGATCCTCATTTCTACTGCTCGCAGGGCACCTTCGGGTGCCCTGTTTTATTTTCGCGTTCTCCTTTCTGAAACGACTAACTCAAATTTCCCTGCGGTTTCTTAATTATTCAGCGAAACGTTTCGACGCTGATCACAATTCCATCATAACTCCGTTGCGATGGCCGGGGATCTTTATAAACTCATCGGTGAGCGAAACGTTTCGCTGTAGGAGTTCACAATGAAGAAGTCACCGCTGTTAAATGCCGAAATCTCACATGTTATTGCCCGGTTAGGTCACACCGATCAGCTGGTTATTGGCGATGCCGGACTTCCTGTGCCAGCAGCTTGCCAACGCATCGATCTGGCCCTGACCCAGGGAGTTCCCACCTTTTTACAAGTCTTAGAGGTAGTGACACATGAGATGCAGGTTGAGCGGGCTATCCTCGCCGAGGAAATCCTCACTAAAAATCCTCAACTCCATGAAGCGTTGCTCGCCCAATTGACACAACTCGAACAACACCAGGGAAACACCATTGCTTTGGATTACGTCAGTCATGAGTCATTCAAAGCACAAAGCGAAAAAAGTCGGGCTGTGATCCGCAGCGGGGAATGTTCGCCTTATGCGAACGTTATTCTGTGTGCTGGCGTAACCTTCTGAGGCCTTTATGCAACCTTTGCTGCAACTGACAGGCATTGATAAAGCCTTTCCCGGCGTAAAAGCACTTTCCGGCGCGGCGCTCAGCGTTTATCCGGGACGTGTAATGGCGCTGGTGGGAGAAAACGGCGCGGGCAAGTCCACCATGATGAAAGTGCTGACCGGCATCTATCAGAAAGATGCCGGCTCAGTGCATTTTCTTGGCAAGGAAGCGGTTTTCAGTGGCCCTAAAGCCTCTCAGGAAGCCGGGATTGGTATCATTCATCAGGAATTGAACCTGATCCCCCAACTGACGATTGCTGAAAATATCTTCCTGGGCCGTGAGTTTGTGAACGGTTTTGGCCGCATCAACTGGAAAAAGATGTATGCCGAGGCCGATAAACTGCTGGCGCGCCTGAATCTGCGTTACAAAAGTGACCGGCTGGTAGGCGATTTATCCATCGGCGACCAGCAGATGGTCGAAATTGCCAAAGTGCTGAGCTTTGAATCCAAAGTCATCATTATGGATGAACCGACGGATGCCCTGACCGATACCGAAACCGCTTCTTTATTTAACGTGATCCGGGAACTGAAAGCCGCCGGTTGCGGTGTGGTGTATATCTCCCATCGCATGAAAGAAATTTTCGAAATCTGCGACGACGTGACGGTGTTCCGTGACGGGCAGTTCATCGCAGAGCGGCCGGTCAGTTCGCTTGAAGAAGACACGCTGATTGAAATGATGGTGGGCCGTCGCCTCGAAGAGCAATACCCGCGCATTAATCATGAACGCGGTGCGCTGCGTTTGCAGGTACGCGATGTCAGCGGGCCGGGCGTGGATAACGTCAGCTTTGATCTGTACAGCGGCGAAATTCTGGGGATTTCCGGTCTGATGGGCGCAGGCCGTACCGAACTGATGAAAATTCTCTACGGAGCCTTACCGCGTAAAAGTGGTTATGTGGCGCTTGATGGTCGCGAAGTGGTGACACACTCACCGCAGGACGGGCTGGCAAACGGCATTGTTTATATCTCTGAAGACCGCAAGCGCGATGGCTTAGTTCTGGGCATGTCAGTGAAAGAAAACATGTCGCTGACGGCGCTGCGTTATTTCAGCCACGCTGGCGGACGTCTTAAACATGCGGAAGAACAGCAGGCTGTCGGCGATTTCATCCGCCTCTTCAATATCAAAACGCCGTCGATGATGCAGACCATCGGCCTGCTTTCCGGCGGTAATCAGCAAAAAGTGGCAATTGCCCGTGGATTAATGACGCGGCCGAAAGTCCTGATCCTCGATGAACCGACGCGCGGCGTTGACGTTGGTGCCAAGAAAGAGATTTACCAGCTTATAAACCAGTTCAAGCGCGAAGGGCTGAGTATCATTTTGGTTTCCTCAGAAATGCCGGAAGTGATCGGTATGAGTGACCGGGTTTTGGTGATGCATGAAGGCCATTTAAGCGGTGAATTCCCGATAGAACAGGCTACGCAGGAAGTGTTGATGGCTGCCGCTGTCGGCAAGCAATACGGCGTGACGCAGGAGTAATCAGATATGAGTTCTCAGACATTGCCAGCCAAAAAGCGCTGGATCAGTAAAGAGTGGTTGTTGGAGCAAAAGTCTCTGATTGCGCTGCTGGTGTTGATTGCCGTGGTCTCTTCCATGAGCCCGAATTTCTTTACGGTCAATAACCTGTTTAACATCCTTCAGCAAACGTCCGTTAACGCCATTATGGCCGTCGGCATGACACTGGTGATCCTGACGTCCGGGATCGATTTATCCGTCGGCTCTTTGCTGGCGCTGACCGGCGCCGTTGCCGCCTCGATTGTCGGGCTGGAAGTGAATGCGTTTGTTGCCGTTGGCGCCGCGCTGGCGTTAGGTGCGGCTGTGGGTGGCGTCACCGGAATGATTGTGGCCAAAGGGAAAGTCCAGGCGTTTATCGCTACGCTGGTCATGATGTTGCTGCTGCGTGGTATTACGATGGTGTACACCAACGGCAGCCCGATCAGTACCGGCTTTAATGATGTCGCTGATGTTTTTGGCTGGTTTGGTATCGGTCGCCCGCTGGGTATCCCGACACCCGTCTGGCTGATGGCTGTGGTGTTTATTGCGGCATGGTACATGCTGCATCACACCCGGCTGGGGCGTTATATCTACGCGCTGGGCGGTAACGAATCCGCTACGCGTCTGTCAGGTATCAGCGTCGATAAAGTCAAAATTATCGTCTACTCCCTGTGTGGTTTGTTAGCCGCTCTGGCCAGTATCATCGAAGTGGCGCGCTTATCTTCTGCGCAGCCCAACGCAGGTACGGGTTATGAGCTGGATGCGATTGCCGCAGTGGTATTAGGGGGAACCAGCCTGTCCGGGGGTAAAGGACGCATTGTTGGAACGCTGATCGGTGCATTGATCCTTGGCTTCCTGAATAACGGTTTGAACTTATTAGGTGTTTCTTCCTACTACCAGATGATCGTAAAAGCAGTTGTCATCCTGCTGGCGGTTCTGGTGGATAACAAAAGCAACAAATAAACTCTCCTACAGGACTTATGACCATGAATATGAAAAAACTGGCTGTCTGGGTTTCCGCCGCAGCGATCACCGCTTCTTTCAGTGCTAACGTTCTGGCGAAAGACACCATTGCGCTGGTCGTTTCCACGCTGAACAATCCGTTCTTCGTCTCCATGAAAGACGGCGCGCAAAAAGAAGCGGACAAACTGGGTTATAACCTGGTGGTTCTTGATTCTCAGAACAACCCGGCGAAAGAGCTGGCAAACGTACAGGACCTGACGGTTCGTGGCACCAAGCTGATGCTGATCAACCCGACGGATTCTGATGCGGTAGGCAATGCCGTTGCGATGGCAAACCAGGCGAAAATTCCGGTGATCACCCTTGACCGTCAGGCTACTAAGGGTGTTGTCGCCAGCCACGTCGCGTCTGATAACGCCTTCGGGGGGAAAATGGCCGGTGATTACATCGCCAAAAAACTGGGCGAAAACGCTAAAGTCATTGAACTCGAAGGTATCGCCGGGACGTCTGTTGCCCGTGAACGCGGTAAAGGTTTCGCTCAGGCCGCTGAAAAACACCATTTCCAGATCCTCGCCAGCCAGCCTGCTGACTTCGACCGCACCAAGGGCCTGAACGTCATGCAGAATCTGCTGACTGCGCATCAGGACGTGCAGGCCGTGTTCGCTCAGAATGACGAAATGGCGCTCGGTGCATTGCGCGCCCTGCAGACTGCCGGTAAAACGGATGTGCTGGTCGTTGGCTTTGATGGCACCGACGACGGTATCAAAGCCGTTAACAGCGGCAAAATGGGCGCGACTGTGGCACAGCGTCCTGAACAAATCGGTGTGATCGGCGTTCAGACTGCAGATAAAGTACTCAAAGGCGAGAAAGTGCCGGCTGTTATCCCTGTTGATTTGAAACTGGTTGCTCAGCCGTAATACTCTTTTTATCGATGCTGTAACTGCGCCTCCTGATGGAGGCGCTATTTGACTCAGGGATCTCCACATGAAAACCGGCAAACTGGTGGTACTCGGCAGTATCAACGCTGACCACATTCTGAATATCAACCACTTCCCGCAACCGGGCGAAACGGTTATCGGTAAGCAATACACCGTAGCCTTTGGCGGTAAAGGGGCGAATCAGGCTGTTGCAGCCGGTCGCAGTGGCGCTGATATTTCTTTTATTGCCTGTGTGGGAGATGACGATATTGGCGAGCGAGTTCGCAAACAGCTGGCCAGTGACCATATTGATACGCACCCCATCGAAGCCATTAAAGACACCACCACTGGCGTAGCGCTGATTTTCGTGAATGCGGAAGGTGAGAATGTTATTGGCATAGATGCGGGGGCAAATAAAGCTGTTACACCTGAATATCTTGATCGCTATAAACAGCAGGTCATTGGTGCTTCTGCTTTATTAATGCAACTTGAATCTCCGCTTGAAACGGTGATCGCGGCATCGAAGATCGCTAAAGACAACGGTACGCAGGTGATCCTTAATCCGGCTCCGGCCTGTGAATTGCCCGATGAATTGCTGGCACGGGTGGATATAATCACCCCGAACGAAACTGAAGCTGAAAAGCTGACGGGAATTAAAGTCGACAGTAATGAAGATGCCGCTCGCGCCGCAAACGCTTTGCATGACAAAGGCATCACGACTGTCATCATTACGCTGGGCAGTAAAGGCGTCTGGCTCAGCCAGAACGGAGAAGGAAAGTTAGTGGCGGGGTTCCGTGTAAAAGCCGTCGATACGATAGCAGCAGGTGATACCTTTAACGGCGCGTTAGTCACAGCCCTGCTGGAAGGCAAACCGATGGACAGCGCAGTACGATTCGCACACGCCGCCGCAGCGATTGCCGTGACGCGTCCTGGCGCACAACCTTCCGTCCCGTGGCGCAAAGAAATAGACGATTTCCTCGCACAACAGGAGGCCTGATTGGCCACCATGAAAGATGTCGCCCGCCTCGCGGGCGTTTCAACCTCTACCGTTTCCCATGTGATCAACAAGAATCGTTTTGTCAGTGAATCCATCGCTGAGAAAGTGAATGCTGCCGTTGAACAACTCAATTACGCGCCTTCCGCCTTGGCCCGCAGCCTTAAGCTGAACCAGACACGCACCCTCGGCATGTTACTGACCGCCAGCAGTAACCCTTTCTATTCGGAAGTGGTGCGTGGGGTGGAGCGTAGTTGTTATGAACGCGGCTACAGCCTCATTTTATGTAATACCGATAATGACGCCGAACGTATGAATCGCAGCCTGGAAACGCTGTTGCAAAAGCGGGTCGACGGACTGCTGATCATGTGCACCGAAAACCACCGACCCTCGAAAGACGTTATCAGCCGTTATCCGTCACTGCCGATTGTGATGATGGACTGGTCACCGTTTGATGGCGCTATAGATATTATTCAGGATAACGCACTGCTGGGCGGCGAAATGGCGACGGAGTTTTTAATCCGTCAGGGATATCATCGCATCGCCTGCATTACCGGCCCGCTGGATAAAAACACCGCACAGGAACGGCTGAGTGGATATCGTCAGGCCATGGAAAAAGCCGGTTTGAAGATTTTACCTGGTTATGAGGTGTGTAGTGATTTTGAATTTGAAGGCGGATTAGCCGCAATGCAGCAGTTGCTGGCGCTGCCCGAACCGCCGCATGCGGTTTTCGCCAGTAACGATGCGATGGCTGTTGGCGTATATCAGGCACTTTATCAGCGTGGATTGCGTGTTCCCGATGATGTAGCCGTGATGGGGTACGATGATATCCAGCTGGCGCAATATATGATGCCGCCGCTGACAACAATCCATCAGCCTAAAGACTCACTGGGAGAACTGGCGGTTGATGCATTACTGCATCGGTTGCAAGACCCGGCTTCAGAGCCTCAGATTTTAGTGCTCACCCCAGAGCTGGTAGTCCGTCAGTCTGTGGGATCATTCATCAGCAAGTAACAGGCTCTGGCATTCCAGAAGTGCGGCATTGGCATCACCGGCCAGAATGGCATCCGTCAGCCGCTGGTGATGTTCCAGTTTAATCACTTCATTGCCTGTAATTGCCCGAAAATAGCTCTGATACACTGAACTGAATAAATTCGCAAAAGAGGTCAGAAAAGGATTTTTCCCCGCTTCATAGATTAGCTGGTGAAACTGCGTATCTACCGTTATCCAGTGTTCCCGATCAAAGCTGTTATGCAACTGGCGCATTTCATACATATATAGAGAGAGCTGATGCTTTTGCTCTTTACTGGCAGCGAGTGCGGCTAACGCACAAGCCTGAGGTTCGAGTGCTTTGCGTAAAACAATAAAATGCGCCATCACCTGATCGAAGTTTTCACGGGTCATCCACCAGGTCAGTAATTCCTGATCGAGAAAGTTCCAGCTTGATTGTGGCATTACCCGGGTACCAATACGCGGACGGGGTAAAAGCATTCCCTTAGCCGCCAGCGTTTTTACTGCTTCACGTACGGCCGTCCGGCTGACACCAAAAATCTCTCCTAACTCATTCTCGCCAGGAAGAATAGCCCCTTCCGGATACTCCCCAGACAAAACGCGTTGTGCAATTTTCTCCGCCAGCAGGTAAGAAAGGTTACGTTGAGCCGCCTGTTGATGTGCATTAAGTAGCATGTAAGGTATTCCTGAATGTCTTTCTCTTAATTATGACGGAGAGTCTACTCCAGCCTCTGGCTTGAAACTGGTGTGTTTTTAGCGAAAAACGACCGGTATTTGTCCATTTTGGACGAAATTGACGGATTAATGAACAGTTGGTAAAAAAAAGTGAAATTAGGGGTTGCGGCCTTCTGAGAACTCCCTATAATGCGCCTCCACTGACCGGGAACAACGACTGACAAGTCGCCCGGACGGGAAGAGAAAAAGAAGAATGTTCGAATGAATAATCTCTTGACTCTTCAGCGGGAAAACGTAATATACGCCTCCCGCGCCGCATAAGATTCCTTGCGAACCGCGGCATGCTCTTTAACAATTTATCAGACAATCTGTGTGGGCACTCACAAGACGATATCAGCCACCTCGGTGGCAAAAAATATCAAGTCTTAGAGTGACCAAGCAGTAATTCATTTAGTTGAATTATTACGAAGTAATCTCTGAGCACCGCTTCACTTGTTGAAGCAAATCGAACTTTTAATTGAAGAG